>JANNRN010000403.1:0-2910 GCA_031401375.1 Phyllobacteriaceae bacterium
CTGTGCTGACGAAAGCCAAGTGTCGTCGCATTATCTGGTGCATGAAGACGGCCGCATTATCCAAATGGTGCGGGAGCTTGACCGGGCCTGGCACGCCGGAAAGAGCTACTGGCAGGGTGAACGCGACCTCAATTCATTGTCCGTCGGCATTGAGATCGTCAACCGCGGCCATGAACTGGGCTACGAGGATTTTCCGGACAAGCAGATCGACGCGGTCATCAGACTTTGCCGGGGCATCATTGGCCGCCACCGCATCGTTGCGCACCGGGTTCTGGCGCATTCGGACATTTCAACGGGCCGCAAGGTTGATCCAGGCGAGAAGTTCCCCTGGGGCGTTCTGGCCGGGCAAGGCATTGGCCATTATGTGCCGCCTGCGCCCATTGAGGGCGGGCGCTTTCTTTCAGAGGGCGATATGGGCCAACCGGTCGAGGCGCTGCAGGCGATGCTGTCGCTTCTCGGCTATGAGGCGCCGATCACCGGCATTTATGAGGCGGCGACCAAGCGTGACGTGAAGGCGTTTCAGCTGCATTTCAGGCCGGAAAAAATCGATGGCATTGCCGATTTTTCAACAATTGAGACGTTGCACAGGCTGTTGAAAAACCTCAAGAAACCAATGGCTTGAGCGCCAAGTAACTGATTTTGTTATATTTTGTAACCTAAAGTCATTTGCTGCGCCATAGTTTCGAACGGGTTCTGCCCCAAACGCCGGTTTCCTCTTTGTCGCCATGCTTTGGTCGCGACGGGTCCGATCAACAGGCGGCAAGAACACGAACGCCGCCTTACGAAAGTAATCTCACACATGAAATTGAAAATGTTCGCGGCTTTTGCCGCCGCCGCTATTGCTTTGACTTTTTCCGCCCCGGCTTCGGCCAAAAGCCCCTATGACAAAATTATCGCCAAGTATGCCAACAGCTATGGTGTACCGGTCAATCTGGCCCATGCCGTGATCAGCATTGAGAGCAACTACCGCCCGGGCATTCGCGGCAAAGCCGGTGAAATCGGCTTGATGCAGGTGAAGCTGCAAACGGCGCGCGGCCTTGGCTACCGGGGTTCGGCCAAGGGGCTCTTCAATCCTGACACCAATATCCGCTACGGCATGGCCTATCTTGGCGGTGCGCGAAAGCTCGGCGGCAAGTCGGTCTGCGGAACGATCCTGCGCTACAATGCCGGCCATTACGCCAAGCGGATGAACCCGACTTCGGCCAAGTATTGCGCCAAGGTGAAGGCGCAGATGAACGGATGACGCGGTTTTCCTTGCCTTTTGGGCGCTGAACGCCTTTAAGGGCAACGCCAGCTGGCCGGGCGGCCGCATTTCCCATCTGCCGAAAGGCGGGGAATGAGGAAAGTCCGGGCTCCACGGAAAAACGGCGCCGGTTAATGGCCGGCGGGGGCGACCCCAGGGAAAGTGCCACAGAGATCGAACCGCCCAGCTTGCTGGGTAAGGGTGAAAAGGTGGGGTAAGAGCCCACCGCGCGGGCGGCAACGCAAGCGGCATGGCAAACCCCGCCGGGAGCAAGACCGAATAGGGACACCGCGCCTTGGGCAACCTTGGCAGACTTTTCCGGTTGTGCGTGTCCGGGTAGGTTGCGTGAGGAAGGCGGCAACGCCTTCCCAAGATGAATGGCCGCCACGTTTGGGGCGCAAGCTCCAGGCCATACAAAACCCGGCTTACAGGCCGGCTGGCAATTTATTGAACGATCGTTTTATTAGTGTCTGTCCCACAATTCAATTTCGCGGCCACCTGATGCGGTTTTCTTCCGCCTCCGGTGCTCACGAACATAAGTTCGCTCCGCTCCGGTGCTCACAAAACCACGCCATCTGACTCTCGACATTGAATTCTTGGACAGACACTTAGAGATGGTCATCGTTTCTTCGAACCGCTGGCCGTCTTGTCTTATGAATGCAGATGAACGGATACGCGGGCTTCCAGTCCGCAGCGGGCAATTGCAGTGACGATGCTGCTCGTCGTAACCATTGCGACAACTTGATTTTGGAGGAGACGCAGCATGGACCGGTTCACTGGCGGTTGCTTGTGTGGCAACGTCCGGATTGTGGCGTCCGGTCGCCCATACCGGGTCGGCCTTTGTCACTGTCTCGATTGCCGCAGGCATCATGGGGCGCTTTTTCACGCTTCCGCGGTGTTCCCTGAGACAGCGGTGGCGATCGAAGGCGAAACACGCGACTACGAAGGCCGGTTTTTCTGTCCGCGCTGCGGCTCATCCGTTTTCTCACGCAGCGCAGACAAAATCGAAGTGAATCTCGGATCCCTTGATGCCCCTGACCAGCTGACGCCAACCTACGAGCTCTGGACCGTCCGCCGCGAGTCCTGGTTGCCACCGTTTCCGCTCAAGAGACGATACGAGCGCGATCGTGACGCCACGGATCGCTTTGAGGAGTAGGTCGCATGAACGGTTCGAAGGCACCGACGCGAGTTGACAGAGATGCATGCCTTGATCGGCATCTTCAAGAGACCTTTTTATAAATCCACCCCGCTGGCCATCTGATGCAATTTTTTGCGCTTCCGGTGCTCGCGAACACAAGTTCGCCCCGCTCCGGTTCTTAAAAAACCGAACCAGCTGACTCAGCGGGGCGAATTCTCGAACGGTCTCTACCCAGACACGCGAGGACAGCGCCTTCGACATGGAAGGCGAAATCCGGCTCACCTGTCATCGGACAAAGCGAGGTGAACTCCGACGCGTTGAAGCGCACGAGATGAGCCGCATCGCTTTGCGAATTCGGCGCCCGCTCCAGCGCCCCTTTTTAACCCGCCCTTAACCCTAACAAACGATAAATATCGTCACGCGCCGCAAGACGCTGGAGGAGTGCATTAACGCCCCTTTATCCCGTTGACGCCCATGGTTGCCCATGTTATCCCATTCATCAACCAGCGTTTCGGTTTTCGCGTTTTCC
>JANNRN010000404.1:0-3981 GCA_031401375.1 Phyllobacteriaceae bacterium
CGGACCAGTCACGCAGTAGCAGGGTGGCGCCATGCACAAGTGCTGCGCAAATCGCCAGCGCGGCTGGAACAAAGGCTGCTCCGGTATTGCCGGAAAGCGCCGCACCCAACAGGGTTGAAAAGGAAACAGCCATCGCCGCCATGATGGTCAGACGCGCCTGTCGCGCAATGAAGTGCGTTTCAGTTGCCGCGACGAGGACCAGCGGCAATGCCAAGGCCGGGCCAAGCGTTGCGGTCGACATCGCGCCGAGCGCGGCAATGGAACCCACAAGGCTTGCAAGGCCAAGTTCAAGACGCCAGCCCTTTGCAACAATAGAGGCCGCGATAAACACCACCGCCATCAAAGTCAGCAGCGCCGCCAATCCGGCCGACACGGAAAGCCCGGACGCCAGACCCGCCGCAAGGCACAGCATGCCAAACAGCGGCGCGGCAAACAGAACCTCAAAAAACCGCTGATGCGCGGGGCGCTCCCCTGTGGCGGCGCCTTCACTAATCCAGCGAGAGCAAAGGCCGGAAAATTCCTTTCGCGCCCTGCCAATATTTATCCTGGTTGTGAACACGAACACCACTCACTCAACACCCGGCAGGGATTCCCGAACCGGCATGCGCAGAATCGCATTCAGCCTTTAAGGAATGAATAAGGAGGGGCTGTTGTCTGCGCCTTCCGGGCGGGCGCCGTGACGATTTCCGCACCGATTGCCGGTATGGTAAACGAATGGTATCGGGCCCTTCGCAATTTTTGCTTCTTTGACGGATTAGCTCGTTTTAATTTATATTGTTTAATTTCAATAGGTTATGTTCACACTCGCAAAAACAGCCCATGTGCGCCTTGCCGATCAAATGGCTGTTTCAGACATGCATAAAAGTTTACTCAAATTTTCGTCAAATGCCGGTTTTCCGCAAAAGCCGATCTTGCGGAGTCTTGTCTATGCTTGGCTCAAATCACCCCAGAACGGGTGAGCAAACCGGGACAAACGGGGTTTTCCATGTGGTTCTTGATGCGAACGGGCTTCTGGTTTTCGATCGTCTTGCTGGCTTTGCCTCTCGGCCGCGGCAATGACGACGCAAAGCTCTCCGGAATCGGTCTCACCGAGGCTTACCTTGCCGCGCGATCAGCCGCCGAAGACATCAAATCATTCTGTGATCGGCGTACTGAAACATGCGAAACCGGCCGAAAAATCGCCAGCGCCGTCGTCATCCGCGCCGGTGAAGCTGCACGGCTGGCGGCCGGTTATCTCGAGAGTGACACTGCCCGCCGGCCAAATGCAGACCTTGTCCAACCAGACGAAGCCTTGCTCCTCACCGGAAGCATCGCCCGCCAATAATCATCGCCTCTTGCCGGACCTCCGGCGCGCCGCAGGCACCCAGTCCCCAAATTGCTTGCGGCGTTTTCTTTTTTTCAAACCACCCGTCGCCCTCAACCCGGCGCGCATAGCGGCGGTTTATGGCGCGGGGCAGAAAGACTGCATCTGCTGCCTCCATCCAACTTCATCCCGCTCCAGTCAGGCCAGACCATTCCCCTTGCCCGCAAAACTCACTATATCCTCTCCATGATGCAGCCCTTGGAAGACATCATTGCCGATTTCGATCTTCTCGACGATTGGGAGGACCGTTACCGCTACATCATTGACCTTGGCCGCCAGTTGACGCCGCTGCCCGACAGCGCGCGCATCGAAGGCAACAAGGTTCAGGGCTGCGTAAGCCAGGTCTGGCTGCAAACTTCTATCGGGGCGGGGCCGGATCCCGTCGTGGTCTTCGCCGGCGATTCGGACGCGCATATCGTCAAGGGGCTGGTGGCCATCATTCTCGCACTCTACTCCGGATATCGCGCCCGCACGATCCTCAACACAGATGTCAACCAGCTCATGAAGAAATTGGGGCTGGACCAGCATCTGTCGCCGCAGCGCTCAAACGGGCTGCGCGCCATGGTAGGCCGGATCCAGCGCGATGCCGCCGCAGCTCTCGTCCAGCCTGTAAGCCTGCAGTAAGCCGCTTTCCGGCTCATCAAGCACAGGACATTTCCTATATGGAAGGTCTGTAACCCTCTGCCCCCCAGTGCCTTATGCCGGATGCTTTGTTGACCGGCGCTGGCCCGTAATGCCGCGCCAATGCGCCAAGTGCCGCCTTCAGCATGACCTTTGCTGAGCGGGCGGGCCATTGCCGCTCGAGTTCGACGGTTTCGATGCCTTTGAGGAAGCAGCAAACATCGATGAGGACACCCGAAAGTTCCGGCCCGACTGCCGCCATCGCCCTTTCAACACGCATGCGCGCCGACAGGGCTGCTTCCGTCAGGTTCGCCGCTCCGTCATGCGCGCCGCGCCTGCCGCCTGAAACAGCCGCGCTCCAATTTGCGCTCACCCGCTGCATCAGGCAGCCGCGCGTGAAGTCGGCGCGCAGCCGTTCGCCGGCGTTGAACTCATCGGGCGACAGCATCGCACTGCCATCCTTTCCTTTGCGCCGCATCAGCGTGGCAAGCGGCGATTCGCTCAGGTTGACGGCAACCACCCGCATCTCGCCATCCATCATTTTCTCGGCAAGGCCGATGTTGCGGTCCCGAGTTCCGCGCGCCGGGTGATGCTTGTCCACCATTGTCACCGCGCGGTTCTGAGGAAGGCGATCTCCGCGATCTTTTCCACCATGTGGATGATCCGCTCTGAATCCGGATCATCGCGCATGTCTTCAATGACGTGGCAAGCATGTGCGACAGTGGAGCGGTCACGCTGAAACCCGCGGCCGACTTCAAGCATGGTGAGGCCGACGACAACATGTGTGACATACATCCCGATCTGGCGAATCCGGGAAATCTCGCTCCGGCACCGGTCCTGCGAACGGATCTCCTTGCCTGACACCGAGAAGCAAGCGGCCAGTACGTCCTGCATGGCCTCGCAGAGCTCAATGACTTCCTCATTTCGTGATCCGCCGCGCGGAAGCGCTCGAAAATTCCCGGCTTCAATCACGTTTGTTTTTGTTTTGTTCCGTTTTTCATCCTGTAGAAACTGCAATGCCGCCACTTCGATGCCCTCGCCCGTTGTAGGAATAAATTCATTTGACGGTACTGGCAAGGCGTGAGGATAAGTCTTTTTGGTCTTCGCGTGTGGGTTATTGATTTCGTTCTGTTTTTTGTGCCATTTCGCGGCACTCAACCAGAATTTGTCCCCCTTGCGCGACGAGCGGCTACCCTTGCCCCAGGTGAGGTGAAGGCATGGAACGAGCTTTGTTGCTAAAAGAGATTGCGGCGTTGAGGCATTCAAGGGATGCAGCAGTCGATGCTGCGCGAACATGCCTTTTGCTGCACAGGCTGACCGGTCTCAGGATGGAGGATTTGCCAGTCATGGCGCCGCAGACCCTTGCGCGGGTCATGCGGCAGTTGAAGGCGGGCCTGGAACGCGAGCGCTGGCGCGGCATGGCGCGGCACCGGCTTTACGATCTCAACCGGCACATGGAGCTCAAGAAGGTTCTCGATGCCGTTTTGCTTGTTTCCTCAAAGAAAAACGGCGCCGAAGCGCCGTTGCCGTGTTTGTGATGCTTGAAAACTACCGGACAATCTTGCGCTTGCGGCCGAGACCCATCGAGCGCGCAAGATTGGAGCGCGCCTTGGCGTAGTTTGGCGCCACCATCGGGTAAGCCGGGTCAAGATCCCATTTCTCGCGATATTGTTCAGGAGTGAGACCATAGTGGGTCATCAAGTGACGCTTGAGCGACTTGAAGGGCTTTCCGTCCTCAAGACAGATGATGTAAGCGTCGGTAATTGACTTCTTCGGATTGACTGCCGGCTTTTGTTTTTCCACCACCGGCTCCGGCTCGGCGACCGCTCCAACCTTGGCCAGGGTCGAGTGCACGCTCGCGATCAGCGTGGCCAGATCGGCGACAGGCACAGAATTGTTGGATACATAAGCAGCAACGACATCAGCCGTTAGTTCCATCAGCATTTCCTGACGCTGGTTCGCGTCGTTGGCGGAGTCTGGCATTGTTCTTCTCTCTT
>JANNRN010000405.1:0-7464 GCA_031401375.1 Phyllobacteriaceae bacterium
CAAAGCCGGTGTCGGAATGATGCATCCGGTGGATGCGCCAGAACAACGGAATCTTGTGACTGGCGACATGTTCGAGCCAGACAGCAAAATCAAGCAGCACGAAGGCGGCGATACCGGCCACAAGCGGGGGCACGCCAAGCAGCGGAAACAGACCGTACCCTTTGCCTTGCGCCCACAACGCAGTTCCCACCGCCGCGAGCGGGAAGACGACCCTGAGTGAAATGGAGGAAATCACCACAATTGAGAGGTTCGTCACCCATCGCCGTGTTTTCAGCGCACCGCGAAACTCGTCACGTTCCAGTCGCGGCGACCAGAGCTCGAAAACTGCCAACGCCAGAAAGATGGCGGCAAAGCTGACCAGCCGCAGGACGGGTTCAGACAAAGCGGACATGAACACCCACAGCTCTTGCCGTCATATCTTGCGGTACCTCATGCGGGCGGAATGTTCGATGGCCGCCATGCCGAGTTTGTCGATGTCGAGGTGATCACCGAGCATTTCGAGGAACTGCAATTCCTCCTGACCGGCACGTGTGTCAACGGCGGCAATTTCCACGGCAAGCGCATAGGCTGTTTCGTGCAGCCGCCCCGGCAATCCGTCCTTGGCGATTGCCAGAATTTCGTCGATGCCATTGCCGTCGCCAAGCAGCTTCACGGTACGGCTGGAGATCGCGTCCAGTGTGTCGATGTTGAAGCCCTTGAACACCGGAAGTGACGTGCAAATCTCGCGAATCTTCGAAAGCTCGATGTCCTTCAACTTCGAATCTGCGGCGGACGCGGTGACCATGATGTGGACCAGCGCCTCCTGGGCGGTGTTCAAAGACATATTCGGGGGCTTTCCATGTTGGTATTGCGCGCCGAGACGTAAGGCCCAAATCCACGCTTCGCAAGGCGAAAAGCGATCACGTTGATGTTGACGCTGCAAGTCGCCGCAAATAGGGTCCGCCGCGCCCTCACCAAGCCAAATCGCACAGAAGGAAAACGCCGTGCCCGCCATGCCCAAACTCGAATTGACGCCAGAGCTCATTGCTGCGGCGGCGGAGGCGAAAGCCTGGCCATTCGAACAGGCGCGCAAAATCGTCAAGCGGTACGAAAAAACCGGCTTTCCGCAGACGGTTCTGTTTGAAACGGGCTACGGCCCCTCAGGCCTGCCCCATATCGGCACGTTCGGTGAAGTGGCGCGCACGAGCATGGTTCGCCACGCCTTCCATGTACTGACCCAAAACAGCGTCAAGACCAAGCTTCTGTGCTTTTCCGACGATATGGACGGGATGCGCAAGATTCCGGACAATGTGCCGGACCGCGCGTTTCTGGAGCCGCATCTGCACAAGCCGCTGACGGTTGTTCCCGATCCATTTGGCGGCGAATTTGAGAGTTTTGGGCATCACAACAATGCCATGCTGCGCCGGTTTCTCGACACGTTCGGCTTTGACTATGAATTTGCCAGCGCCACGGACTATTACAAGTCCGGCCGCTTCGATGCGATCCTGTTGCGCGTGGCCGAACGGTTCGACGCCGTTATGAATGTGATGCTGCCTACACTGGGCGAGGAGCGGCGGGCGACCTACAGCCCGTTCCTGCCGATCTCACCGATCAGCGGGCGGGTGCTCTACGTTCCGATGAAACACGTCAACGCCAAGGATGGCACAATCACTTTTGCCGACGAAGACGGGAAGGACGCCACGCTCCCCGTCACCGGCGGCAAGGTGAAGCTGCAATGGAAGCCGGATTTCGGCGCGCGCTGGGCGGCGCTTGGCGTTGATTTTGAAATGTTCGGCAAGGATCATGGGCCGAACATGCCCGTCTATGACAGGATCTGCACGGTGCTCGGCGGAAGGCCGCCGGAACATTTCGTCTATGAACTTTTCCTCGACGACAAGGGTCAGAAAATTTCAAAGTCCAAGGGCAACGGCATCACCATTGATGAATGGCTCGCCTATGCGCCGACCGAGAGCCTTGGGCTCTACATGTACCAGAAGCCGACGACTGCGAAGAAACTCTATTTCGATGTCATCCCGCGCGCCGTCGATGAGTATTTTACGTTTCTCGGGGGCTATCAGCGGCAAGACTGGAAAGAGCGGCTTTCCAATCCGGTCTGGCACATGTTCTACGGAACGCCGCCGACGGAAGACATGCCGGTGCCGTTCTCGCTGCTGCTCAATCTCGTCAGCGCCTCGAATGCGCATGACAAGAACGTGCTGTGGGGTTTCATCTCGCGTTATGCGCCGGGTGTCACGGCCAAGACACATCCAAAACTCGATGAACTCACCGGCTACGCCCTTCGTTATTTCGATGATTTCGTGAAGCCGAACAAAGTATTCCGTGCGCCGGACGATGTGGAGCGCGAAGCATTGGCGGCGCTCGACGAGAAACTCGCCACACTGCCGCAAGGCGCCGGCGGCGAGGTCATCCAGAACGCTGTGCTGAATGTCGCCCGCGCGATAGAGCGCTATCAGGATCTTGACAAAAAGAGCCCCGAAGGCGGGCCGGGCGTTTCGGTGGCATTCTTCTCGATGATCTATCAGGTGTTGATTGGTCAGGAAAAAGGCCCGCGCTTCGGCTCGTTCGCGGCGCTGTTCGGGGTGAGCGAAACGCGGGCGCTCATTCAGAAAGCGCTGAAGGGGGAGCTGGGGTAAGCCCCAAAAGTTTTAGGCCTGCCACGCTTTCGCAATGGACAGGCCCGCAAGCCCCTTTCGGGAAGTGTCTGGAATATAATTCCATTCAACTGAAAATTCAAGTGACATTTAACCCAAGTGCGTGGCTCAAGGCGTTTTCGATTAAAGCCATGTCTGCAGGGGTAATGGATTCAGAAAGAAACTTTCGGCCCGAAGAAACACGATCAAGGCGAGTATGTGATACATGATCGACCATTTCGCAAATCGCCCATACCGGCAACGTGATGCTTGCGTACCGATTTTCGGGAATCACGACATGTGACGGTTGCGGCAGCCGAGGCGGAGTCGCCGACAAAGGAACAACCAGACATTTTCCCGGAATCGTCATGCTTGGTCGCTTGTTGTAAGCTTTGGGCGAAACGATAACGACGCGACGCAGCTTGCGCATCTCCGGCGGAACAGTCGCCATGTCAAAATCGCACATCAGGATCATGCCTCTCGACGGCGCAAAGGTAATCATTCTCCGCACAAGGCATCGCTGTTGGAAATCGGCTTTTGCGGAGACTTGCCGATTTTGCCGCACATATCGATGTAATCATCCACGGCTTCGTGGAAGGCGGTAGTCAGATCGGTGATGTTATCGGCATGAAAACCTATGATATCGCGAATTCCAGCGAGGTGACCAAAGAAAATTCGGTCATCGTCGTCATATTCGATCTTCGCGGAATATCCGCCATAGGTCAGTATGTTCACGATCCCGCTCCTGCACGCACCTTATGCGAGCAATGGGGAGCGATCAATGTTTCCCCTTGCCCGTCCCCTCAATAATCTTCGCGTCCGCCGTGCCGATCACCTTCAAATCGCGCCCGTCATAATTGATCGACGACACGATGTGGCGGATCACTTCGATGCGCGCCCTGCCCTTGTCGTTTGACTTCACCACGGTCCATGGGCCTGCCGTGGAATCGGTGCGCTCAAACATGATGTCGCGGGCTTTGGTGTAGGCGTCCCATTTGTCGATGCCGGCGACGTCCATGGGGGAGAATTTCCAGTGCCGCAGCGGGGAGTGCCGCCGGTCATGGAAGCGTTTGAGCTGGGTTTCGCGGCCGATGTCGAGCCAGAACTTGAACAGGACGATGCCGTCCGAGACCAGCATTTTTTCAAAGTTCGGCGCCTCTTGCAAAAACTCCTCGTGCTGCTCGGGCGTGCAAAAGCCCATGACCGGCTCCACTCCGGCGCGATTGTACCATGAACGGTCAAAGGTGACGAATTCGCCGAAGGTCGGCATCTGCGCGACATAGCGCTGGAAATACCATTGCCCGCGCTCGACATCGCTTGGCTTGGGCAGGGCGACATTTCTGGCAAAGCGCGGGTTCATGTTCTGGCGCACGGCGTTGATGGTCCCGCCCTTGCCAGCCGCATCACGGCCCTCGAATACGACAACGATGCGCGCCTTGCTCGCCGCCTGCCATCCCTGCAGTTTGACGAGTTCGATCTGAAGCGTTTCGAGGGTTTTCTCAACTTCGTCATCGGCGAGCTTTTTGGCGTACGGATAACCGCCCGAACTCAGCTTGGCATCGTCGATCCACTTGGGCAGAACCGGATTGTCGATATCGAACACACGCTTCTTGCCGTCCACGGTGATCTTTATTCCGGCGGCAGCCGGTGCGTCTTCACCCACCTTCCTGGCTTCGGGTTGTTGTGCAATCTTCTCCGTGTTGCCGCTCTTTGCTTTTTTCGCCATTTTTTCACCGGTTCGAGTTAATGCCTGAAGGCAGCATAGATTTCCGCGCGCGCTTCGTCCATCCATCTTGCCTGCCCGCACTATTCCTGCCACTTCACTGGCATGAGCGCACAGACCATTGCCAGCTTGCTGCTATTTCTCGCCGGCCTTTTGGCAGGACTGGCCGCCGCCTATGGCTTGTGGAGGAACCGGACGGCGCGCAAGATCTTGAGTGCCGATGCGCCTTCCGCCGATGAAGGCCGCGCCGCCCTTCCGCAGATCGCCAACATTCTGCCGGTTCCAGCGCTGGTGGTGGATGCCAAGGGGTTGATCCTTTACGCCAATGCCGCAGCCTCGGCTGCTTTTGGCAATTTGCTGCTTGGATCCTTGCTCTATTTGAAGTTCCGTGCGCCCGAGATGCGGCTTGCCATCGAAACTGCGCTGGCCAAGCACGAAAATACAGCCTTTGAAATGGCCGAGCGGGTGCCGGTCGAACACTGGTTCCGCGTTGATGTCTGCCATTTGCCGACAGACACGCCGGATGAAAAAAATCTGGCGCTGTTTTTTCGTGACCAGAGCGAGTCGCACAAACTTGACCGCATGCGTTCGGACTTTGTCGCCAATGCCAGCCATGAACTGCGCACGCCGCTCGCCTCCATGACCGGCTTCATCGAAACCCTGAAGGGACCGGCACGTGACGATGCTGCTGCCCGCGACAGGTTTCTCGACATCATGCAGCAGCAGGCCGGGCGCATGGCGCGGCTGATTGATGATCTCTTGTCACTGTCGCGGCTCGAAATGCGGCCGGTCGTCGCGCTTGATCAAAACGTGGACCTTCAATCCATCACCGACCACGTTCTTGACGCCATGCGCCCGCTTTGCGTGGAACTCGGCGTTGCCATCGAAAGAAACTTTGGCGCCGGTCCGTTCGTGGTGCCGGGCGTTCGCGACGAACTCATCCAGGTGATCGAAAACCTCGTCGAGAATGCCTGCAAATACGGCCAGCACGGCAAGAAGGTCGTGGTGAGCCTGTCGCGCAATGGCGGTGAAATTCGCATGAGTTTCAGGGATTTCGGACCGGGCATTGCCGCTGACCACATCCCTCGCCTGACTGAACGCTTCTATCGTGTCGATGCCGGCTCATCGCGGGCGCAAAAGGGCACCGGGCTCGGCCTTGCCATTGTCAAGCACATCCTGACCCGCCACCACGCGCGGTTGTCCATCCAGTCGGAACTCGGCGCCGGATCGGAGTTCGCCGTTAACTTCCTTGCCCCGGACGCTGCGCAACATTCTTCGCAATAACGACAAAACGTTTTTAATTCAAAGACTTGAACTGTCATAAAACGGTGTCCAGACTGTCATAAAACTTAACGCGAAGGCCCTTAGAACCTTCGCCAGGCCGCTCATCCGGAACGGTCAGTCCTTTGTCCCTTTGGGAGTACACCTATGAACATCGCCAAACTCACCGTGGCCTGTCTTCTGGCCACAGCCGCATCGGTTGCAGTGGCCCATGCCGCCCGCGATCAGATCCGCATTGTTGGATCGTCTACAGTTTATCCTTTCACCACCACGGTTGCTGAAAACTTCGGCAAGGCGACGGGCATGAAAACGCCGGTTGTCGAATCGACCGGCACAGGCGGCGGCTTGAAGCTGTTCTGCGCGGGCGCCGGTGAAGAACATCCCGACTTCGCCAATGCCTCACGCCAGATCAAGAAGAGCGAATTTGAGGATTGCGCCAAGAATGGCGTTACCGACATCGTTGAAATCAAGATCGGCTTTGACGGACTTTCGCTGGCCCAGTCGAAGGATGCGCCGGATCTAGGTCTGACGAAACAGCAGGTCTTCATGGCGCTCGCCAAGGAAGTCCCCGGACCGGACGGCAAGCTCATCGCCAATCCCTACAAGAACTGGTCTGACATTGATCCTTCGCTTCCCGCCAAGAAGATCGAAGTTCTCGGACCGCCGCCGACATCCGGCACACGCGATTCCTTCGTGGAGCTCGTGATGGAAAAGGGCGCCGAGAAGTTCGAAACACTTGCCGCAATGAAGAAGGATGACGCCAAGGCCTTCGAAAAGGTCTGGAAGTCGATCCGCGAAGACGGCGTCTATGTTGAAGCTGGTGAAAACGACAATCTGATTGTCCAGAAGCTGGAAGCCAACAAGGACGCGCTCGGCATTTTCGGATTCTCGTTTCTGGAAGAGAATTCCAACCTGATCAAGGATGTCGCAATCGACGGCGTTGAGGCCACCTACGACACTGTTGCATCCGGCGAGTACAAAGTGGCCCGGCCGCTGTTCGTTTATGCGAAAAAGCAGCATGTCGGCGTCATTCCCGGCATGGCTGAGTTTGTCGCTGAATACGTTTCCGACAAAGCGATCGGCGAGGAAGGCTACCTGACCGACAAGGGTCTGATTGCCCTGCCCGGTGAAGAATCCAAGAAGAGCGCCGCTTCTGCGATCGCCATGGAAATTCTTAAGGTTGACGGCCTGAAATAAGCCGTTGTTTCGACGGGGTGGCCGCTGGCTGCCCCGTTTCTTTCGAGGCTGACGCGTCGGGGCGCAGCGCCCAACCCGGAAAGTGTGGACTGCAACATGATTCTGTTTACTTTTCTGGTATTGCTTCTTGTGTCGGCGTCCTTTTTTCTCGGACGCAGCCGCGCCGCGGCGTTGCAGCAGTCCGGTGCCGCAAGCCTGCATTCGCTGCCGGCCTATCATGGTTTGTTGCTCGCTTTGGTTGGTTTGCTTACCGCGTTCGTCGTGGCGGCGGCCGGCGCGGCTTTCCTGCCTGGCGCCATTTCCTGGATTGCCCTTGCGGCGGCAGCGGCGATGGTCGCGCTGTTCCATCAGAAGATTTCGCCCGATTACCGCGCCCGCAACACTTTTGAGCGCATCGTGCTCTGGATTCTCGGCGCCTGCGCCGCTTTTGCCATCCTCGTGACAATCGGCATCGTATTTTCCGTCGCTTTTGAGTCCGTGTTGTTCTTCAGAGAAGTCTCGCCGATCGCGTTTCTGACCGGCACTCACTGGGCCCCAACCGCTTCGCCCGTGTCGAACGGGATCATCCCGCTGCATGTCCGCAACTTGCACATAAACGTGAAAGCGAATTGAATAGCCAGTCCGCTTGGTCTT
>JANNRN010000406.1:0-13931 GCA_031401375.1 Phyllobacteriaceae bacterium
CCCGCGCATCTGGTGCTTTGGGGCGGGCTGCTTTCAATCGGACAGACGATGGCGCTGATCTCCTATTCCGCATGGGGGGCGGAGCTTGCGGGTGGCTATGATGAACGGGCCCGGGTCGCCGGCTACCGCGAGGGTCTGACCTTGATTGGAACGCTTGTCGCCATTGTGCTTCCGTTTTCGGTCGGCATCTCATCCGGCGAAGGTTTCCACGGGCTCGCGGCAATGGCGGTCTTTGTCGCCATTGTGTTGCCGGTTTTTGGCCTCGTAACGATTTGGCGCGTGCCCGAGCCCGCCGATTTCACCAGAAAACCCGTGCCCTTGGTCGAGGGGCTGAAGACGCTCGGCGCGAACCGGGAGTTCCTGCGGCTCATTGCAGCCTTTTTTTTGAACGGGCTTGCAAACGGCATCCCCGCGACACTGTTTCTCTATTTCGTTTCGGACGTCCTCAAAGCCGAAGAGTGGCGCGGCCCGCTCCTGTTTCTTTACTTCGCCTGCGGCATTGCAGGCGTTGCGCTGGCGCTTTGGACCGCGCGCCGGTTCGGCAAGCACCGGGCTTGGTGTCATGCAATGCTGGTGACCTGCGTTGCCTTTGCATGCGCGCCCTTGCTCGGGGCGGGAGATGTCGCATTGTTTGCCGTGATCGCGGGAGTGACCGGGCTGGCGCTCGGCTTTGACCTGACATTGCCCGCAGCTGTTCAGGCTGACGTCATAGACACTGATACGCTCGACAGCGGCGAACAGCGGTCCGGACTTTATTTCGCTGCCTGGAGCCTCTCGACGAAGCTGTCGCTTGCGCTTGGTGTCGGGCTGGTGTTTCCGGTTCTGCAAGCGGCCGGATTTGATCCGCAGTCCAGCGTGGAAGCGTCTGTGTCAGCACTGTTCACGCTCGCTGCGCTCTATGCGTGGGCGCCGGTTGTCCTGAAACTCATGGCCGTCGCCCTGATGTGGAATTTTCCGATCACCCGCGAAAAACAGGAACAGACACGTCTGAAGATCGAACAGGCGGCCTGATACGAGACGGGGCCTAATTCGTTCCGGTGAAGCGCTTCATCAGCGGAAAATAGGCCCAGTAGGGAAGAATGCGCAAGAACTTCAGCACCCAAGTGAACCGGCGCGGGAAAGTGAGTTCGAAGCCACCGGTCGCCATGCCTTCGACAATGCGGGCAACCGCCTTGTCCACGGGCATCAGCGCCGGCATTTTGAAGCTGTTCTGGTCTGTTAGCGGCGATTCGATGAATCCCGGATTGATAACCTGAACGCGGATATTCATCCGGTCGAAATCGAACTTCAGCGCTTCCGCCATGTTGATGATCGCAGCCTTCGACGCACCGTAGGCAGCTGCTGTCGGCAAGCCCGAATATCCAGATACGGAGGCGACAAACATGACGTGGCCGCGCCCGGCCTGCTTCATCTTCTCGACCACCGGCACGAGCCCGTTGATCTGACCCATCACGTTGATGGCATAGGTGTCTGCGAATTTCCGGACGTCAAGACGGTCGCCGCTGGCGGGCCAGTAATTGCCGGCGTTGAATATCGCGAGCGCGATGTTACCCAGTTGAGCGCATATGTCATCAACCGCGCCAGCTACCGCCTTTGCGTCAGTCATGTCGGCGGGGAAAGCGACTATTCTGCCCTTCAGGGACTGACTCTGTGCTTCCAACTCTTCCAGCTTGTCAGCACTTCTGGAGGTTGCCGCAACGGTCCAGCCGCGGCGCGCCAGTTCCAGAGACAGCGCCCGGCCGATCCCCGAGGAAGCGCCCGTTACCCAGGCAATGCCATCGGAAGGGTCAGCGCGGTAGAGTTTCATCTGCCGATAAAGTCGGAGAGCATCTGCCGATAGGAGCCGGTCAGACGCAAAGGCGCATCCGTAATGGCAAGGCAGATGCACGGCTTTTCATTTCCGGCCACCGGACTGTGGTCGACTTCATCATCGGCGAGGGCGATGTCACCGCGTCCGTAGCGTCCATGCGTGTCGGAAAATGCGCCGTCGAGAACCAGGGTTATCTCGGAACCCTCATGTGTATGGGCCGGCATTTTGCGGCCGGGCCGGATCCAAAGCAGGTTAACCTCGCATCCCTCAATCGTGCCAAGCGCGCATTCCTTGTATCCCGGCATCTTGGTTCGCCACGGGATCTGGTCAATGGAGTACGGAACCAGACCGGACAGCGGCTTGGGGATCATCGAATCCTGAAACCTCCCGGCTTGGGTGGCTGCATCTGCTTCATCCTTGTGCGCAAAAATCGCCGAAAGCCGGGCGTCTGTGTCAGTGAGATTTACCGGGACAATGGTTTCCACACTGTCCCCGGCAAGCCCTTCAAGGCCATTCACAAAGTCCCGATTGTCAACTTTGATCTCAAGATGAGCCTCCACAACTGCGCGTACTGGCGACGGCAACGAGCCGGCCACGTAGCGCGCCAAAAGATTGTCCATTGTAGAAATGTCAGATTTGCCCATAAAATTCCAAGCCGCTATCCATCAGAGCGCGCCAATAGCGCGTTTAATTTACCGGTTACGCCAGATCAATCCAGTCAGATTGGTTGGGAAACAAAAAATCATCGCCTATCGGATGTTATAGTGAGATTCGGCGGTTTTTCCATGCTTTCGGCGAAAATTCACCTTGAAGCGGGAAGCTTGCCTCCATACCCTGACCGCCAGTCTGATTTGAAAGCCAACGAATGCACTCTGTGCTCGATGCCATCGGCAATACTGCGCTTATTCGCCTGAGAAAGGCGTCGGAACTGACCGGTTGCGAAATTTTCGGCAAGGCCGAATTCATGAACCCCGGTCAATCGGTCAAGGATCGGGCCGGGCTGTTCATTATTCGCGACGCGGAGAAGCGCGGGCTGTTAAGGCCGGGAGGCGTGATCGTGGAAGGAACGGCCGGCAATACCGGTATCGGCCTGACCGTTGTTGCCAAGGCGCTTGGCTACCGCACGGTGATTGTGATCCCGCAAACGCAGTCGCAGGAAAAGAAAGACGCCTTGCGCCTGCTGGGTGCGGAATTGGTCGAAGTTCCGGCTGTGCCCTACAAGAACCCGAACAATTACGTGAAAATTTCGGGCCGCCTGGCGGCGCAATTGGCGCAGAGTGAACCAAATGGCGCCATCTGGGCCAACCAGTTTGACAACATCGCCAACCGGGCCGGACACGAGGCCACGACCGCGCAGGAAATATGGCGGCAGACTGACGGCAAGGTTGACGGGTTTGTAGCGGCCGTCGGGACCGGGGGCACGCTGGCTGGCACGGGAGACGGGCTCAAGGCGCATAACGCGAACATCAAGGTCGCGCTGGCCGATCCGATGGGCGCGGCGCTGCATTCGTTCTACACAACAGGAGAACTCAAGGCTGAAGGTTCATCGATTACCGAAGGGATCGGACAGGGACGAATTACCGCCAATCTTGACGGCTTCAAGCCGGACTTTTCCTATCAGATCAGTGACAATGAGGGGATTCCGATCGTCTTTGACCTCATTGCGGAGGAGGGATTGTGCCTTGGCGGTTCGTCAGGAATCAATATTGCCGGGGCCATCAGGCTGGCGCGCGATATCGGGCCCGGGCACGTCATCGTGACGATCCTGTGCGACTATGGCACGCGCTATCAGTCCAAGTTGTTCAACCCGGATTTCTTGCGAAGCAAAGATCTGCCGGTGCCAGCATGGCTGGAGGCAACGTGCGAGATCGATGTGCCGTTTGAGATGGCGCCATGATGACCTGGCGGATGCGGGCGTGACCAGCGCGCGTGTCGGCGACGCCATGGTCAGGTCCAAGACTGTGCGGCCGCCGCGCGGGCAGGGGCGGATCAGGCTGGTGTTGATCGGCGAGGATGGCGCGGTGGACAGCCGGTCGTGCGGAGGCACACTCGCAAACACGGCCGAAGTTCGACGGGTGCATATTTCGAAGATTGAAAACAGAGGTCGCAAGAACCGGCAATTTCGTATCCGGTTTGGCGCTTTGGAGGAATAGCTCGCCATGAAAAGCAGGTTTGTTGTGTCGCCGCAATGGCTGAATGCACGGCTCGGCATGGTGGACGTCGCCATTGTTGACGCGTCTTGGTATTTGCCGGTCCACAACCGTGATGCAAAGGCGGAATATGCGCAGGGGCACATTCCAGGCGCCGTGTTCTTTGACGTGGACGCAATTGCCGACCCCGGTTCGCAATTGCCGCACATGCTGGCAAGTCCTGAGGATTTTGGCCGAATTGCCGGAGCAATGGGCATTTCCGAGACAGACACGATTGTCGTTTATGACGGGCTTGGCCTGTTTTCCGCAGGTCGTGCTTGGTGGAATTTTCGTGTCATGGGCGTGGAAAAGGTCTTTGTCCTCGATGGCGGTCTGCCTGCATGGCAGGCTGCCGGGTTTCCCGTTACAGCCAGCACTTCTTCACCCCGGCCCAAACCATTTGTGCCAAGGTTCGATCCGGGCGCGGTGCGCGGCAAGCACGACGTTCTTGCCATCCTGGAGGACGGTTCGGCGCAACTCGTGGATTCCCGCCCGGCGGAGCGGTTCAGCGGTGCTGCTCCCGAACCGCGCCCCGGCTTGCGATCAGGACACATGCCAGGAGCGAAGTCGATTCCGTTTTCTGAGTTTTCTGAAAATGGAAAACTGAAGGAATTGAAAGACTTGCGGGCGCTCTTTGAAAAAGCGAATCTGGACGTTGATGCCCCGATTGTCGCTTCGTGCGGCTCGGGCGTTTCGGCCGCACTCGTTACGCTGGCGCTGGCATCGATCGATGCGCCGGCCTATGCCCTCTATGACGGTTCATGGGCCGAATGGGGCTTGCCGGGCGATACGCCTGTTGCAACGGGCGACGCGTCCTGATGGCGCCGCGCAAAGCTCAAAAACTGCTGCACGTGCATGTGACGCTGCTTGAGATGCGCGAGATGCCGGCGCGCCGCGAACCGGCGCCAACCGGCCCGCGCATTGCGCTCATGCGTGCATCCGGGATGACGCCGCAATTCTATCGCTTTCTCTACCGCGAGGTCGGGAAGCCGCATCACTGGTTCTTGAGGCGCGATTTGGACGACAATGCTCTCCAGCAGGAAATCGCGCCGGACAAGGCGGAGATCTTCGTCCTTTATGTCGAAGGCTGTCCTGCCGGCTTTGCCGAGATTGATCTTTCAGAAAAGCCATCTGCGGTGCAAATCCACTATTTCGGGCTGATGCCGCATTTTCAGGGGCGCGGCCTTGGCAGGTATTTCCTGTCAGAGGCGATCTTTGCCGCGTGGGCGCACAAACCTGACAAGGTTTTGGTGGAGACCAACTCGCTTGACAGTCCGCGCGCCATCATTCTGTACCAGCAGTTGGGTTTTACACCGGTGATGAAACGCGAGGAGAACATCCCGGCCTGGGAGTGAACGCAGGGCGAACCGGTTGTTCATGCTGGTTTCAGGCAAGGCCGGTTAGGAGTGCAAAAGCTCAAACAGCGTCAATTGGAGGATGAATTGATCAATCGTCGCGCGCTCATCACCGGCCTGATTGCTTCGGCGGCCATGCTATCGTCACTTCCGGCGTTTGCACAGGAAGCGCCGACGGCTGGCCAAATTCTGCGAAAGCTGCAGGCAGCCCCGGCAATTGAAATTGCCCCGGAGGATCGGATGACCATCCGCCAACTGAAGCGCCGCCCGAACATGCGCCGGATTGCTCCTTCAATTGATATCCAGGGCATCAATTTCGCTTTTGGCTCAGCGGCCATCGCCCGTTCGGAACGCTGGAAGGTCGAGAACATCGCCATCGCCCTGAACACATTGCTTGACCGCGATCCGGACCGGATCATCCTGATTGAAGGCCATACCGATGCCGTCGGTTCTCGGGCGAGCAACCAGTCGCTGTCAGAGGCGCGCGCCTACTCGCTCAAGCGCGATCTCAGCCGTTATTTTGGCGTTTCCGGCTATAACCTCGAAACCGCCGGATATGGCGAAGATTTTCTCATCGTGCCGACGCCTTACGAGAACTGGCGCAACCGGCGCGTCACAATCCGGGACGTGACGTCACTCATCGCGCGCTAAAAGAGACACGTCGGCAAGTTTCGGGTGGCATTACGCCTCGGCAGACTCCAGACTTCTTCGCAATTCTGGAGCATGACGATGAACATCAAATACGTTGCAATGGAAACAAAGGATGCGCGCGCCTTGCAGGCGGGTGCTGCTGACGCCAATGGCATGGCGCCCGAACGCCACATTTCGGATGGTGATGGCGTTCCCTGCCGCCACTGTCTTCGAAACGTTGAAAAGGGGGCGCCTTATCTTGTGCTGGCATGGCGGCCGTTTCCCGCTCCCCAGCCCTATGCGGAAGTCGGGCCGATCTTCCTTCACGCGGAGCCATGCGAACGCGCGCCGCTGGCCGAGACGCTGCCGGAGTTCTTCCGGGCGAGCCCTGACTGGATTGTTCGTGGTTACGGGCCGAATAACCGGATCGTCTATGGCACGGGTTCGGTTGTGAAATCACCGGAGGTTAACGGGCGCGCGCAAGCGATTTTTGAGGACCCGCAAGTGGCCTATCTGCACATGCGCTCCGCCCGCAACAATTGCTTCCAGTGCCGGATCGAGCGCGCGTGAAAAACGCCCGCTGAACTCAATCAGCGGGCGTTTTCCTGACAATTCGCAGCCAGTCAGGCGGCGAGGGCGCTCTTGGCTTCGACCAGATCCAGACCGAGCGATTCAGCAACTGCCTTGTTGGTGATGCGGCCCTTGTGGACATTGAGACCGTTGCGCAAATGGTGATCGTCAACCATGGCTTTGAGGCCCTTGTCGGCAAGCTGAAGGCCGTAATACAGCGTCGCGTTGTTGAGGGCGTGCGCTGATGTGATCGGCACGGCGCCCGGCATATTGGCAACGCAATAGTGGATGATGCCGTCGACCACATAGGTCGGGTCTGAATGTGTTGTCGCATGCGACGTTTCAAAGCAGCCGCCCTGATCAATGGCCACATCCACCAAAACCGAGCCCTTTTTCATGCCCGACAGCATTTCGCGGGTCACGAGTTTGGGAGCTGCGGCGCCCGGGATCAGCACAGCGCCGATCACGGCGTCGGCGGAGAATACTTCGTCTTCCAAGGCTTCAATCGTCGAATAACGGGTGTGGACCCGGCCGTTGAAAAGGTCATCGAGTTGGCGCAGGCGCGGGATCGACCGGTCAATGATGGTGACATCAGCGCCCAATCCGACGGCCATTCTGGCTGCATGCAGGCCGACGACACCGCCGCCAAGGACAGTCACCTTGGCCGGCAGAACGCCGGGCACGCCGCCAAGCAGAATGCCGCGGCCGCCATTGGCCTTTTGCAGCGAAGTGGCGGCGGCCTGGATCGACAGGCGTCCGGCCACTTCCGACATTGGCGCGAGCAATGGCAGGCCGCCGCGCTCGTCTGTCACGGTTTCGTAGGCGAGCGCCGTTACGCCGGACTTGATCAGGCCCTTGGTCTGCTCAGGGTCTGGAGCCAGATGGAGATAGGTGTACAGAATCTGGTTGTCGCGCAGCTGAACCCATTCATTGGGCTGCGGCTCCTTGACCTTGACGATCATGTCGGACTGGGCGAACACTTCTTCCGCCGTTTTCACAATTTTTGCGCCGGCGGCAGCGTAGGCGCCGTCATCGGCCCCGATGCCAAGACCGGCGCCGCTCTGGATAAGAACTTCATGGCCGTGCGCCACGTATTCACGCACCGCGCCCGGAGTCAGGCCGACCCGATATTCATGGTTCTTGATTTCCTTGGGGCATCCGACGCGCATTGCAGTTCTCCCATATGAGTTTGTGCCGCAAGTTTAGCCGAATGAAGCTCGAATGTCCTTGCGAAGTGAAGGCAAATTGTTCAGAGTTTTGGCGTATCATTGCGCAGAAATGGTGCTTTTTAGAAGGAATCGCTTTCAATGGATTTAGATGCGATTGATGTCGCGATTTTGCGCGCCTTGCAGCGAGACGGACGCATGTCGAACGCCGCGCTTGCGGAAGCCATAAACCTGTCGCAATCGGCGTGTTCGCGCAGGCTCGATATTCTCGAGAAATCCGGCGCCGTTCTCGGCTATCACGCCAAATTGTCCAACGCCGCGGTCGGGCACAGCGTGACCGTCATTGTTCACATGAGCCTGTCGGGTCAGTCGGAACAGATATTGTCGGAGTTCGAAGCTGCGGTGATGCGCTGCCCCAACGTTCTGGTCTGTTACCTGATGTCGGGCGAATACGACTATCTCCTGCGGATTGCCGCCAAGGATCTTGCCGATTATGAGCGCATCCACAAGGAATGGCTTTCGGCCATGCCCTATGTGGTGCGGATCAACTCGAGTTTCGCGTTGAGGGAAGTGGTCGACCGCACCTCTACAGGCATTGATGCGGGCATGGCTGCATGAAACTCCCGATTGGGGTTAACTTCGAGCCGCGTTTTCGTACGAGCCTAAAAACATCTATGATTAAGTTGCTTTCGCCTAGCACCCGCCGCAAGTTTTTCTCCTGCTAAGTTTATCAAAACCCGAGGATTCTGACTCCAGTTAACCGCATTATCATGCGAGATTTGCGGCGATGTTGACGCGACGGTCGGAAGTGACCGCAATGCGTTAATGGTTCAAGGCAATCTCTGCACAACAAAAACCCAAATATTCGATTTCCGCTTCACATGCGATGGTCGCAAGATTCGGGTTACTCCAAACCTGCCTTCTGAAAAATTCAACAACACATAAGGGAGAACTCTTGGATCAACACCAAAAGGGTCGAGTTCGGTGACACCTTCAGCGCTATGCCAGATGGTATGCTCGACAAAAAGCTTTCCCGCCGGAGACAACTGGTCGACCCAAGTCGAGAAAGCCAGTTTTGGGTCATGAGCGTGATCATGCGAGTTTGTGTAGATGAAATCGAATTTGCCAATCCATTCCGGTTTTACTTTATGAAAGTCCCACTGAACAAGGCCATATGCTGCCGCCGTGTCAGAGATGTCAGTCCCGACAACATCAATACCTAATCGCTCTTCAAACCACCTGACCTCGGTGCCGTTTCTGGAGCCGTGACAAAGTCCCGCCTTTATAGGCACAGACCCAGCTTTGAGGTAATCGCAGATCACGTCAATTGTTTGCTCGTCGGCCCAGACCTGGTCAATTTTCTCGTGGTTCCCTTTGGTCTGGCGAGCGACGTACTGACCATAGTCTTCGTCCGTCTGCGCCAAGACATAGTCGCCATCAATGTCGACTGACTTTCGCTTAGGAACAGCGTAGCCGCGTCTTCGCAAATATTTCCGACAAGCATGCTCAATGAATTTCAAGATAACTCCTGTCAAACCAAAGATAGCCACATCCATGTGGCTTTTGCTCTACGCCGTAGGGCAAGCGCTGTCAGCCCCCGTTCGCAAGTGCCTTCGTTCAGTAAATCGTCTGCTTCATCCGTTCCGGATAGTTGGCATCATACGCTTTGCCGTCAAATTCGCCTTTGGTGATCTGCTGCATCATCTCGCCGACGGTTGGCAAGTCCGCTTGGCTGATATGGCTCGCCGCATCCCAGACCCGCCCGCGCACCAGCGCCTTTTTGCATTGGACATAGGCGCGCTCGACATGGATGACTATCACGCATTTTGGCAACTTGCCTTCCATTGCCAACGAGGCGCAAAGGGCCGGATCGACTGACAGTTCCGCCCGGCCATTCACACGCATCGTGCCTTCTATGCCCGGTATGATGAACAGCAGCGCCACGCGCGGGTCGCGCACAATATTGCGCAAGGAATCGATCCGGTTATTTCCGCGTCTGTCAGGGATCATCAGTGTCTTTGGATCAGCAATCCGCACAAACCCCTTCGGGTCGCCGCGCGGTGAGCAGTCAAGACCCTCGGGACCGCTGGTGGCGAGGATCACAAACGGCGAGGCCTCAATGTAGCGGGCATAATCTTGTGAGATATGGTCGATCTCCTTGAGGATCGATGTCGAAACGGGCTCTCCGTAGAGCAAGTCGAGTTCCGCCTCGGATGTGATCACCGCCGCCATTATTCTCGTCCGCCGCCCTTCATCATGGAGCGAATGTAGCTCAATAGCGGGCAAATACCACCTGACGCACATCAATGTATTCCGAACGGAAGCCCGCCTCGCAATAATAGAGGTAGAACTCCCACAACCGTTTGAAGCGCTCGTCAAAGCCTTGCAGGCGTATCGCTTCCCATGATGCCCAAAAGCGGGATCTCCATTCACTGAGCGTACGCGCGTAATCGGCTGCGAACACGCGTTCACCCTTCAGCTGCAGGCCGTGCGCTTTACCAAGGTTCAGCAGATGCCTTGGTGTTGGCAGCATGCCGCCGGGGAACACGTATCGCTGAATGAAATCGGGGCGTCTTCGATAGGCATCAAAGCCTTGGTCATTCATGGTGATGATCTGAAGACCGGCGGTTCCTCCCGGCTTCAGTGATGAACGCAATTTGCCAAAATAGGCCGGCCAAAACTTTTCGCCGACAGCTTCGAACATTTCGATTGAAACGATGTGATCATAAATCCCCTGTTCATCGCGATAGTCGAGAAATTTGATCTTCACCCGCTCGCCAAGGCCTGCTTCTGCAACTCTTTGCTGCGCATAGTCGAATTGCTGACGGCTGATGGTCAAGCCGGTAACGTTGCACCCGATTTCAGATGCGGCGAATTCGGCAAATCCACCCCAGCCGCAACCGATTTCAAGGACGCTGTCGCCCGGCTTGATCCCGAGATCCCGAGCAAGAACCCGGTACTTCGCGTGCTGGGCGGATTCAAGGTCATTGGCGCCTTCACCATAATAGGCGGACGAATAAGTCATGCCGGGATCCAGCCAGGCGGCGTAAAAGTCGTTGCCCAAGTCGTAATGGGCTGAAATGTTCCGCCTGGAATTGCTCCGTGTGTTTTCGTTCAGCCAATGGCGGAACCGGTGGATGGCGGAGATGAACCAATTAGCTCCGCCGGCGAGTTTCTCTCCCATCTCCTGGTTGACGAGGAAGAGCTCAAGAAACGTCGTCACATCCGGGCTGGTCCAGTCGCCATCCATGTAGGATTCGGCAACACCGATGGTGGCATTGGCGATTGCGCGGCGGGGCAGGTTCCAATTGTGAAGGATCAGCTCAGCATTGGGCCCCGGCCGCCTGCCGCCGACGCGGAATGTGCGGCCATCGGGAATGCGGACACTCAGCGTTCCAGCTGGAAGATGAATGGCTGCGGCCAGGGCAAATCGCGCCTTTGACGGAAGCCCCTTCAGTGAGCGCCCGGCGTTTTCGGACGTCAGCCAAACTGAGCTGTTTGCGGTGCTGTTCATTGTGTCTGACAAACTCAATCTCCGGGATTTCCTGCAGTGGCGTTGGCGGTGGTGCTTGAGGGCGGCGGTGGGGCCGGGCTGCGCCGAAATATGGCGCCCTTCAGCCACAGCCTTAGGGCCTCAAAGTGAATAAGGGTCACAACCTTCATACCCAGAAGCGGCACCTGAACAGCTTTCGCGATCAAATTGCGGGTGTTGAGCGGATGTGCATCGCCTTTGAAGGTCGCGGCAAGAAGCGGCCCTGAGGCATCATGCTCGAGAATGCGCAGGCGCAATTCGCTTCCGGGCGGCGTCACACGAAACGCGTATCGCGCCTGCATCTCCATAAAGGGTGAAACATGAAGCTTCTTCTGCCGCCATTGGCGCAAACCGCTTGCTGTCAATTCGCCAGCCTGGACAGGACAGACATAGCTGTGCCGCTCGCCAAATGTGTTGCGCACTTCGTAAATCATCGCAACAAGTTCGCCGGATGCGCCGTAACAAAAATAGGCGGAGATGGGATTGAAAGCGTGGCCGAAGACGCGCGGGTAGGCGAGCAGAAAGACCCGCGCGGGTGCCGGAATATGTGCCGTGGCGATGAGTGCGTCGACATAGGCTCTCAAGCCAAGAGCCGGGCCGGAAATCCGTTCGTCGATGTGGTCGGTCTCGTAGAAGGACACCAGGTTCGGGCGGTTCACGGACATCAACGGCGATCTCCGGTTCACTTCGTCCAACCTGTCAATATCGATGAGAAAAGAAAAAACCTTGTACTGAAACCGGTGCACGAAAGGCCTTATCCTGGCGTGCATGATCGGCCCGTAATAGATCGTTGCGGCAGCAAGGCCTTCATCTGGCGCGCTTGCGGGATGCGTTGTCATTGCGCGGCCTCCGCCAATTGTTCTGAGGCTGCTGCTGCCACCTGCCATGGGATGGTCACACCCAACGATTGCGCGGCCTGCAATCCGGAGCGCAATCCGTCTTCGTGAAACCCGTAACCTGTCCAGGCGCCGGCAAACAACGTGGAATTGCGGCCCTGGATCAAGGGCAGGCGCTTTTGGGCTTGCATGGCGCCAGCATCAAACTGCGGGTGCGAGAAAGTCCATTCGCCGAAAACTGTTCCGGCAGCGGGCTCGCGATCAGGATTCAGGGTCACAAAGAGAGGCTTTGAGTAATCGATGCCTTGCAGACGATTCATCCAGTACGTCATGGCTATTTCTGGCTCACCGCCAGGACGGGACGAGCGCAGATAGTTCCACGCCGCCCAAGCCTTTTTTCGTTTCGGCATCAGGGATTCATCTCTGTGGAGAATAACCCGGTTCGGGCGGAAGCTGATGCTTGAAAGCATGCTGCGCTCTTGCTCACTTGCGTCCGCCAGCATCGCCAGCGCCTGATCGGCGTGCGTAGCGATGACAACGCAGTCAAACTTCTCGGCACGTCCGCCCTGCGCCAAAATCTCAACACCGTGATCGCCTCTGGTCACGCGAACAATGGCAGAGCCGGTTTTCACTTTGCCTGACAGGGGCGCCATGAGTTTCTTCAGATATTGCTTTGAACCGCCGGTGACAGTGCGCCAAACGGGGCGCTCATTGTAAATGAGCCGGTGATTTTCGAAGAAATTGACGAAGGACTCAGCTGGAAAGTCCAGCATCTTGGCGCGGGGCGTCGACCAAATGGCGGCACCCATCGGGATCAGATAATCATCGCGGAACCGGGACGAAAATCCGCGCCATTTCAGATAGTCTCCGATGCTGCGGGCAGACATTTCACCGGCGGCGCGATCAGCCAGGCAGAGCCTGTTGAAACGCAAGACTTCCTTCAGCATCCACAGGAAGGAAGGCGAGACCAGATTGCGCCGCTGTGCAAAAAGCGCGGCATAGGATTGTCCGGACCACTCCAGGCTTCCACCATCCAATGACAGGGCAAAACTCATTTCAGAAGCGTGAGTGCGCACATCCAGATGGCGAAACAGCGCCGTGAGATTTGGATAGTTCAGTTCGTTATAGACGATGAAGCCGGTGTCGACCGATATCGGCGTTCCGTCATAGTCAATGTCGACTGTGGCCGTATGGCCGCCGAGCCGCTGGCTTTCCTCAAAGAGCGTGACGTCGTGAACACCGTTCAGCGCCCAGGCCGCGGAGGCGCCGGAAATGCCCGAGCCGATAACCGCGATGCGGCGGCGTTTGACTGGAAATGTCATGCCGCCGTCCTCATTTCGCGGTAAGCCGTCATCGCCCTCTCACGCGATTGGAGATGATCGACGACGGGATGTGGATAGTTTTTGCCTAAAATCACGCCAGCCGCCGACAATTGTGCGGTGGATGCATCCCAAGGCCGGTGAATGAGCGAGTTTGCAAGCCCGGCAAGTTCTGGGACGTACTTTCTGACATAAGTACCATCAGCATCGAATTTCTCACCCTGAAGCGTTGGATTGAAAATTCGGTAATAGGGCGCCGCGTCGGCGCCGGACCCTGCGACCCATTGCCAGCTTGCGGGATTGTTGGCCGGGCAAGCATCCACGAGCGTATCCCAAAACCATTTTTCGCCGACGCGCCAATCAATCATGAGATGTTTGATAAGAAAAGACGCGGTAATCATGCGAACGCGGTTGTGCATCCATCCCGTTTGCCAGAGCTGGCGCATGCCTGCATCGACGATTGGATAGCCGGTGCGGCCCTCTTTCCAGGCGCGCTCCAGTTCCGGGCGCGGCGACCACGGAAA
>JANNRN010000407.1:0-4799 GCA_031401375.1 Phyllobacteriaceae bacterium
TGCGCTATGTGTTTGACAAGGCCAAGGCTGCGGGGCTGTATCAGGAGCTGGACCTGTTGGCCGACCCGGACGAGCCGCATGATTTGTTCGGGATGCTGGTGCGGGCGGCGGGGTAGCGGCAACGCCTATTTTATTTGTGAAACCGATCGCGGCGCGGCGGCGGGAGCTTGGCGTCAGCCAAGCCAGACTGGCCGAATTGGTCGGCGTGAGCCGCCTCTGGATCAATCAATTCGAGCGCGGCAAGCCGGGCGCTGGCCTGGGACTAGTCCTTCGCACCCTTGCCAAGCTTGGAATCGAATTGTCTGAATTCGAACCCAACCCCAATGACGGCATCCCACCTGTAATCGCCCCGGACATCAACGCCATCATCGAGAACGCTCGTATCGTAGTCAGGAAATGAATGGGCAGGCAGAGCGCCGTGGATGCAACTTGTTGACGCTGACATAATTGTTTCATAAACTACTTGAGTGAAACAGATATGAAACCCTTCCCCATGGCCACCCCCCAAGCCGCAATCCCCCGATTTCTCTCCGAACTCGCCCGCGCGGGCAGTCTTACTGGCACGGATATCGCCAATATCACGGCGGTCTCCAAGGCGACGGTGTCGCGCTGGAAGGCGGGGGATATCAGGCCGCAGCCGAAGAATGAACTGATCCTGTCGGACCTCTATTACATTGTCGGGCGGCTGAACGACTTTTATGCGCCGGACGAAGTGCGCACCTGGCTGCATGCGCGCCATCCGCAATTGGGCGGCGAGCGGGCGATTGATTTGATCCATCAGGACCGTACGCTGGATGTTCTGAGCGCCATCGACCGGCTGGACAACGCGGTCTATCTCTGACCATGGCGGCGATCCGCAGGCGGCGCGACAATGTTTTGCTTGACGCCATCGAGGCTCATGCGCCCGTGGTGTTTGACGGCGCGGTCTGGCGTGTGGTGCGCGAAGGCCGCTCGCCCGTTGTCTGTTCGCGTTCCGGCGGCAGGTGGGATGACGGCACATTTGATGTGCTCTACACGTCGCGGGACGCCGACGGCGCACTGGCGGAGATGCATTTTCACCTTGGGCGCGGGCAACCGGTGTTTCCCTCAAAGGTCCGCTATCATTTGCATGAAGTGCAGGCGGCGCTGACCAAGGCGCTCAAGCTTGCAGATCTTGCAGCACTCGCAAAGCTTGGCCTCGACACCGCGCGATACGGGCAATTGTCGTATCAGGACAAAGCGGGCGAATATCCGCGCTCGCAGGATATCGGCGAAGCGGCGCACTTTTTGGAATTCGACGGACTGATCGTTCCAAGCGCCCGCTGGGGGTGCCAGAATGTAATTGTATTTTGTGATCGTGTGCCGCCAGAAGCGCTTGATGCGGTGAAGGATCCTTGGCCGGTGGATTGGACGGGATGGGCGCGCAAGAACGGGCGGTGATGCTGCGGCCTGCATTTCAATGCATCCGCCAACCCTCACCCCCGCCGCCGAGCGCTTTGACATCGCCGCAAAGGGTTCGGGCTTTCGCAGCATCGCGGCTTTTTAAGACGGGAGGCCGCGCTTAACGGTGGGCGAGGGCGGCGACGGCGATCGTGGCTTTGGTGCCGGATATCGGTTGCTGGCCCATGGGCTTGAAGCCCGACAGCGCGGGCTCGCCATCCGATGTTTCGGCGCGGGCGCGCGCAATCAGCGCGGCGGATGCGACGACCGCCACTTCAAGGTCGCGGGTCAGCGATTCCAGTCGGCTGGCGATATTGACGCTGTCGCCGATCACGGCAAGCTCCAGCCGGTCAACCCCGATATTGCCGAACGCCACTTCGCCATAATGGACGCCAATGCCGATGCGGATCGGCGGCAGCCCGCTTTTCGCACGGTCCCGGTTCCATTCGTCCATCTCGGCGAGCATGGCATGGACGCAGCGCACAGCTTCGATCGCGTTGTTCTTTCCTGGCACCGGCGTGCCAAATGTCGCCATCAGACCGTCGCCGAGATATTTATCCAGCGTTCCGTTGTGAGAAAATACGGCGCGTTCCATGCGGGCGAAAAACGTCTGCAACGCCGCCATCGCCTCGACCGGTTTCACCGACGCGGCAAAGCGGGTAAACCCGACGATGTCAACGAAAAGCACGGCGACGGAAATCAGCCGGGTCTGGCGCAGGAGCTCGTCGGAGTGAGCAAGCTCGTTGATCACATTGGGTGAGAAATAGCGTGACAGGTTGGTCCGCTTGCGTTCGCCCTCGGCAAATCGCGCGAGCAACTGCTCGGCGCGCCTGCCATTCAGCGCCAGAATAAGCGCGACGAGGACGAATATGACCACTTCCTGAATGCGCAGACCCCAATGGATGGCATTCGGGTCAAAAAACGGCGTCAGATTCGGATCGTTTCCGAACATTTTTGCGGCAAGTTCCGTGAGTTCCGGCACGGGTTGAAAGGTGAGCCAAACCCAGATGACGCCCGCGAGCCAGATCAATGGCGCCCCGGCGGCAATCGACACGAGCGTGCGCCAATGCAGCGAGATCGACGTCCCGGCAAGGATGATAAAGACAAAGTGGAACGTATCATAGTGGAATTGCACAGGCGTGGGCGGCATAAACGCGGCGAGCGGATTGGGCACGACGACGACCAGTGTCATCAACGCGAAGTCACAGAACGCCAGAAGCATCTCCAGTCTTGACTGGCCGGCGCGCCCGTATTTGCGCTGCAGCCAGCCAACCAGCGCGAAGGCGGCGATGTAGGCCTCTGCGACGACAACGTTCGGCCATGGAACGACAAACAGCAGAAACACCGCGACCGCAGCCAGCGCGATCATGCGCGCCGTGAACGCAAGCGCCAGCCCCTCGCGCTTGTGATTGATCATCGCCTTCTGCAATTCCCGGGAGGCGATCTCGCTTTGCTCTATTTGGCCGGAAAACAGGTCCTTGAGGGGGACGGACGTAGGGCTTTGCATGAATTGATTCCCGGGTTTTTGCTCAGACAGTCATGGGCGGCGATCAGCGCCAGTATCAGAACCCGCGCCAATGGCAAAAACACGGCGCGGCCGAAGGCCATTTCGTGGCGCCCATTACACAAATTTAATGTGGCTCTCTCTTGTAAGACCTATCGTAAGATATATCTTTAGTCATGTCGTAACAACACACGAAAGGAATTCAGATGTCTTACGAAACCAACACTTCCGGTGCTGATGCCGGTCATGACCACCGCGGCCGCTTCAACAGAGATGGTGACTATCTCTGGTGGGCCAAGACCCCCGGTTTTAATCTGTTCAAGCTTCTGGCGGTCATCGCCGGCTTTGCGATCTTCCCGCCGCTGGGCATCGCCGCGCTGGTTTACTTTATCTGGAACGCGCGCCGTCACGGCGGCGGCTGGCGTCATGCCCATGCAGCAATGGGCGAGGGGCGCGGTTGTGGCCATCGGGGCCGTATGAACCGCACCGGCAATGTCGCCTTTGACGAACACCGCGCCAAGGTTCTGAACGAACTCGAGACCGAGCGTCAGGCGTTCGCCGATCACCGTGCCGAAGAACGCCGCAAGCGTGACCAGGAAGCGTTTGACGCCTTCCAGGCCAAGCGCGAAAGCGAGGGCGACAAGCCCGCTGACGAGGCAAAGTAAACGCTGATCGAACCAAATTACCCTTTGCCGGGAAACCGGCAAGGGGTATTCATGTTTGAGGGAAACCGATGACCAGAGACGATGACAAGGTCTGCGGCCCGAAATGGGGCTGGGCACGCAAGGGCGGCAAGGGCGCGTGGGGCGGTCCGCCATGGATGCGCGGCGGCCAGTTCGGCGCTTTTGCGCAAGGTGGCGGCCCCCTTGGCGGCGCAAGACAGGGGCGCATGTTCGGGCAGGGCGATTTGCGGATTCTGCTCCTGGCGCTGATCGCCGACAAGCCGAGCCATGGCTATGACCTTATCCGCACCATTGAAGCAAAATTTGGCGGCGAGTATTCGCCAAGCCCCGGCACAATCTATCCCACATTGACGCTTCTGGAAGAACAGGAGCTGGTGGTCGGCGAGGCGGCGTCCGGCGGCAAGAAGTCCTATTCGGCAACGCTCGCCGGCCGGCAATTTCTCGCCGAAAACGCCGATCAGGTCAAAGCCCTGATGGCGCGGATCGACATCATGGCGGACGCAAAGGATGGCAGCGCAATCCCGCAGGCCATCATGCACGCTGTCCAAACCCTGCGCCACGCGATCATGGCGAAGGGCGGCTGCAGCGAAGACGAGGCGGGCCGCATCCGGAGCATTCTGGAAAAAGCCGCGCGTGAAATCATCTCGGGCGGCAAGACGGATTAGGCGCTGCCAGAGCCGATCATCGATTCGCGAAAACGATGATCGGCTCCAGGTTATTGTTGTCGCGTTGTCCTGTGCTTTTGATGATTCCATCAAAAGCGGAAACGCTCTGATGGCCTTTGTCATTGAAAATGACAGGTAAACTCGAACCTCAGTGCTGCCCCTCATCCGGCCCTGCGGGCCACCTTCTCCCCGTAAGAACGGCGGAGAAGGAAACGCCGCCGTTCGCCGGCAGGCGGATGAGGGGCGGCGCTGAGGGTGAGGAATGCCCGTTATTTTCGTTGACGCTGGCTGCTACTCTGCCGCGAAGCAGTAGAACAGCCCCGCGCCGCCGGTGCCAACCAGCGCTTCCTGATCGCAGCCGCGCGAGCCGTGCGACGAATTCCAGGACTTCATGTGCCGTGTGTCCTTCAGCCCCATCCGGTCATGATGACCGACAATCGCCGAGCCTTCGCCATCGCTCGTCCAGTTCTTGCAGGTCGTATCGCCGCCAGCGGTGGAGTACATGCCCATCGGGTCGGAGCCGGTCAA
>JANNRN010000408.1:0-3901 GCA_031401375.1 Phyllobacteriaceae bacterium
GCCTTGATCGTCAACGGGTTCGTCAAGGAAGTCATTCAGGAACTGCCGATGGAGTTCGCGGTTGAGGCGCAGAAGCTGATCGGGATTAGTCTTGAGGGGAGCGTGGGGTGATGTTCTTTGTGACTGCAAGCGAAAAAGAGCATCTCCCCTGGTACAGAATGAAGTCCTACGACGGCAATCTGACCGAGGCCCAAAAACGTCATCTAGATCAGATTAGAATGCGAGATCGTCACCCTGCCCCCAGTTTCAGCGACTTGCCTGAAGAGGTGCAAAGTTACATTAGCGGACTCGAAATGACCAATTATGATGCGAAACAAGAAAGAGCGGCGGCGAAGGCACTCATTTTTTCTGCCGTGGGAGTGGCCCTTATCTATACCGGTTACAAAGGGACTGCCTATCTACCTTGGCCTTCCTTAATTTTTGGATTTGTTTTGTTGATTGGAGCATGGCCCTTGTACGGCCGGGAATGGAAGAAAAACGCCGAAGAGTTTCTTCCGAAAAGTGACAAGGCACCAACTCACACCGACGAACTATTGAGGCGTGAATGGGAGCTGGATGAGATTGCCAGATTGGACAGCAAAGAAAATGATGAGGGTGTCTTAGGATGATCCCCGTCATCAACCTCTCCGACGTCGCCCTCCGCGACACCGGCAACGGCAAGGGCTTCGAAGCCAAGGTCGGCTCGTTCGCCCGCCAAATCGGCTCGACCGGCATGGGCGCGATGCTGCATGTGGTGGAGCCGGGCAAGAAGGCGTTTCCCTACCATGTGCATCACCAGATCCATGAGCTTTTCGTCATACTCGAAGGCGAGGGGACTTACCGCTTCGGCAAGGAGAGCTATCCGGTCAAGGCGGGCGATGTCTGCGCCGCGCCAACCGGCGGGCCGGACAACGCGCATCAGCTGATCAACACCGGCAAGAGCCAACTGAAATATCTCGGCATCTCGACCATGACCGACACCGAAGTCGTCGAATATCCGGACTCCGGCAAGTTCGGCGTCACCTCGCGCTTCGACTGGTCAACCATGAGCGGCGGCGTGCGGCAATTGGGCCGCCCGGGCACCAGTCTCGACTACTATGATGGTGAGGAGTGAGCGCTTGGACTCTGTCAACATCGTCTTCTATGCCGTCGTCTGCGGCACACTCGCAGCGTACGCGCCGACCGCAGGCGGGCGCGCCGCGCGGGTCGTCCTCGGCATGGTTGTCGGCGTGCTCGCGGCTTCCGCGCTGCCATATTTGAAATCTGTGCTGGCACTCTAAGCCAAAAATCGGAATTTTGCAGGAAAAACAAATGCTTGAAATCAAAAACCTCCATGCCCGCATCCGCGAAGACGGCACGGAAATCATTCGCGGCCTCAACCTTACCGTCAAGGCCGGCGAGGTCGCGGCGATCATGGGGCCGAACGGATCGGGCAAATCAACCTTGTCTTATGTGCTGGCGGGGCGCGATGATTATGAAGTGACCGAAGGCGACATCCTCTACAATGGGGAGAGCATTCTGGAACTCGATCCCGCCGAGCGCGCCGCCAAGGGCATATTCCTTGCGTTCCAGTATCCGATGGAAATACCGGGCGTTGCCACGCTCGAGTTCCTCAAAACCGCGATGAATGCGCAGCGCAAGGCGCGCGGCGAGGACGAGATGAAGATCGCTGATTTCATCAAGACGGTGAAGAAGGAAGCGGCATCCTTGTCGATCGAGTTCGACATGTTGAAGCGCCCTTTGAACGTCGGCTTTTCCGGTGGCGAAAAGAAGCGGGCGGAAATCCTGCAAATGAAGCTGCTTGCGCCCAAGCTCTGCATTCTCGACGAAACGGATTCCGGCCTTGACATCGACGCCTTGAAAATCGTCGCCGACGGCGTCAATTCGCTGCGCGCGCAGGATCGTGCCGTGCTCGTCATCACCCACTATCAGCGCCTGCTTGACCATATCGTGCCAGACAGCGTGCATGTCCTCTACAAGGGGCAGGTCATCAAGTCCGGCAACAAGGATCTGGCGCTGCAATTGGAAGAGCACGGCTATGCCGATATCGTCAGCGAAGCCGCGTGAGGATGGCGGGATGAATATTCACGCCGTCAGGCAAAAGACCGCCGCTGAAAGCCAGTTGCTGGAGGCCTTCAATTCCCGCATCGGCGCTTTGCCGGGCAATGTCTCAGTGTCCAAAGCACGCGATGAGGCGATAGAGCACTTCAAGCTGCACGGCCTGCCGACAAGGCGCGTAGAGGCCTGGCACTACACGGACCTGCGCACGCTCCTGCGCTCAATCCCTTCAGGCAACGAGGCGGGCAGCACATCGTTTGAGCCCCTTGTCGCCGACAGCACGGTGTTGGCGCTGGTGGAGGGCGAGGCCCAGCCGGTCAAGGCGCCCGAAGGCGTGGTGATCACGCCGCTTTTGTCGAAACTCGAGGATGGTTCCTTTGCGCGGGCACTGGCCGTGCAAGGCAGCGACGACACCATTGGCGCGATCAATGCGGCGTTCGTCACCAATGGCTTCCATGTGGCTATCGCCGACAAGGCGGCGCTCGACCGGCCGCTGGAAATTCAGGCGATCGCCGCTGCGGAGGCTCATACGCGCCTGGCGTTCAAGGTGGGTTCAGGCGCGACAGCGACAATCATCGACCGCCAGCTTGGCGGTGACGCATTTGTCTCCGGCATCAGCCATCTGGTGCTGGGCGACGGCGCTGAAGTGGTCTGGGTCATTGATCAGGAGCGATCAGAAGGTGCGCTGCACTTTGGCCAGTTCAATTGCCGGATGGGCAGGGACGCCAAACTCACCTTGTTTGTGATGAATTCCGGTTCGGCGCTGGCACGCCAGGAAATCAACGTTGATGTGAAAGGCGAGGGATCGCAGTTCATCTTGCGCGGCGTCAACCTGATCGGCGGCGAACAATTCAATGACATCACGATGCGGCTGATTCACAGTGTTGAAAATACGTCGTCGACTGAAATCATCCGCAATGTGGTGACCGGCCGCGGCCGCGGCGTGTTTCAGGGCCAGATCAAGGTGGCGCAAGGCGCGCAAAAGACCGACGCGAAGATGTCATGCAACACGCTGCTTCTGTCGGACGACGCCGAATTCTCCGCCAAGCCCGAGCTTGAGATCTTTGCCGATGACGTCGTCTGCGGGCATGGCGCGACGGTCACGGAAATCGACAAGAGCCATTTGTTCTATCTGATGGCGCGCGGCATTCAGGAGGCGGACGCGCGCGGGCTGTTGGTCAAGGCGTTCATTGCCGAGATCATTCAGGAACTGGACGATGAGCCGCTGGTCGATGCGCTCGAAACGCGGCTGACCAACTGGCTGGAGGTGCATGCGTAATGCCCGGCCCAAGCGCAGCGGACAGGATCAATGACGGTGTGAGGCTTCTCACGATTGCCGGGCCGCTCTTGGGGATTTTCCTTGTCTATATCCGGAACTTCAAGACCGCCAACGCAAAAATCCTCCCCGCGCTCTTTTGGCTCATGGCATTTCTGGTCCTGTCAGCCGCGGTCTATTTATTGATTGGATCACGATCATGAACGCGCCGCTCAGCCACGCACCCTACGATGTCGAAGCGATCCGCCGCGACTTCCCGATCCTGTCGCGCACGGTCTATGGCAAGCCGCTGGTTTATCTCGACAACGGCGCATCCGCACAAAAGCCGCAGGCGGTCATTGACGCCATCACTCATACTTACGCGCATGAATATGCCAATGTGCACCGCGGTCTGCATTTCCTGTCCAATGCCGCGACCGATGCCTACGAGAATGCCCGCGAGATCGTCCGCAAGTTCCTGAATGCTGGAAAGCTCGAAGAGGTGATCTTCACGAAATCGACCACCGAGGCGATCAATGCGGTCGCCTATGGCTGGGGCATGCCGAATATCGGGCAAGACGACGAGATTGTGCTGACGATCATGGAGCA
>JANNRN010000409.1:0-6516 GCA_031401375.1 Phyllobacteriaceae bacterium
CGGAACTCATCGCTTCGCACGGCCTGAAGCCGGATGAGTATGAGCGCATTCTCGGGCTGATCGGCCGCGAGCCCACGTACACGGAACTCGGCATATTCTCAGCCATGTGGAACGAGCATTGTTCCTACAAAAGCTCAAAAAAATGGCTGAAAACACTGCCCGTCACCGGGCCGCGCGTTTTGCAAGGGCCGGGCGAAAACGCCGGTGTCGTTGACATTGGTGATGGCGATTGCGTCGTCTTCAAGATGGAGAGCCATAACCACCCGTCTTACATTGAACCCTATCAGGGCGCAGCCACTGGTGTTGGCGGCATTTTGCGCGACGTGTTCACCATGGGCGCGCGCCCGATTGCGGCGATGAATGCACTGCGATTTGGCGAGCCGGGCCATGCCAAGACCAAGCATCTGGTCAACGGCGTTGTCGCCGGCGTCGGCGGCTATGGCAATGCATTTGGCGTGCCGGTAGTTGGCGGCGAAGTGGAGTTTGACGCCAGCTATAATGGCAATTGCCTCGTCAACGCCTTTGCGGCGGGCCTGGCGAAATCCAACGCCATATTCCTCTCCATCGCCTCCGGTGTCGGGCTCCCCGTCGTCTATCTCGGTGCGAAGACCGGGCGCGACGGCGTCGGCGGCGCGACCATGGCGTCAGCGGAATTTGACGACTCGATTGAGGAAAAGCGCCCGACCGTGCAGGTTGGCGATCCTTTCACCGAAAAGTGTCTCCTGGAAGCCTGTCTTGAACTGATGGCCTCCGGCGCGGTCATCGCCATTCAGGACATGGGCGCGGCGGGACTGACCTGTTCGGCGGTCGAAATGGGCGCCAAAGGCAATCTCGGCATACGACTTGATCTCGACAAGGTGCCGGTGCGCGAAGAGCGCATGAGCGCCTATGAGATGATGCTGTCGGAAAGCCAGGAGCGCATGCTCATGGTGTTGCGGCCTGAGAAAGAACAAGAAGCCGAAGCGATTTTCCGCAAATGGGGTCTGGATTTTGCCATTGTCGGCGAAACCACCGATGACCTTCGTTTTCGCGTGATCCATCAAGGCGAAGAGGTTGCCAATCTGCCGATCAAGGAACTCGGCGACGAAGCGCCGGAATACGACCGGCCCTGGGTCGAGCCAAAACAGCAGGCCGAGCTCGCCGCCAGCGACATCCCCGAAATGGATATCGCGGACGCCCTGCTCAAACTCGTCGGCTCGGCCAACCAATCCTCCCGCCGCTGGGTCTGGGAACAATATGATACGCTAATTCAGGGCAATTCGCTTCAGCTGCCCGGCGGCGACGCCGGTGTCGTACGCATCGAGGGCCATGCTTCAAAAGCCCTCGCCTTTTCTTCAGACGTCACCCCGCGCTATTGTCAGGCCGATCCGTTCGAGGGCGGCAAACAAGCGGTCGCCGAATGCTGGCGCAATTTGAACGCCGTCGGGGCGGAACCCTTGGCCGCCACCGACAATCTGAATTTCGGCAATCCCGAACGCCCCGAGATCATGGGGCAATTGGTCATGGCGATCAAAGGCATTGGCCAAGCCTGCCGCGCGCTGGACTTCCCCATCGTTTCGGGCAATGTCTCACTCTATAATGAAACCAATGGCACGGGCATCCTGCCAACGCCAACCATTGGCGGTGTCGGACTTCTGGACGATTGGTCGAAAATGGCCCGCATTGCTTTTGCAGGCGAAGACGAGTGCATTCTCCTCGTCGGTGCGCCTGAACAATGGGGCACGCATCTTGCCCAGTCGGTCTATATGCGCGATTTGCATGGCCGCACGGACGGCCCTGCCCCGCATGTCGATCTGGCGCTGGAAAAGAGGACGGGGCTTTTCGTCCGCGCCCTGATCCGGGAGGGGACCGCTACCGCCGTGCACGATTGTTCCGGCGGCGGTCTTGGCGTTGCGCTCGCGGAGATGGCGATGGCCTCGGGCATTGGCGCGAAAGTGAGTGAAGCCGCAGGTCATTCGCCGGTCGCGTGCTTCTTCGGCGAAGACCAAGGCCGCTATGTCGTCACGATCAGGCGCGATGCTTTGGACAAGACAGTGGCGCGTGCTGAGCGCCTCGGCATATTCGCACCCTGCATCGGCATAACCGAAGGCAAGGAATTGAAACTTGGTGAGGCTCGGGCCATATCTGTTGGCGCCTTGAAAACGGCACATGAGTCGTGGTTTCCGCGATACATGAATTCCTGAAAGGAATGGTACGATGGCCATGGACGCCAAAGATATCGAGCTCCTCATCAAGCATGGCATTCCCGACGCCAAAGTCACGATCCGTGATCTTGCCGGTGATGGCGATCATTATGCCGCCGAAGTGGTGGCCGAAAGCTTCCGCGGAAAGTCCCGGGTGCAGCAACACCAGATGGTCTATCTGGCCCTGAAGGGAAACATGGGCGGCGCGCTGCACGCGCTTGCCTTGCAAACCTCGGCACCGGAGTAGTCGATGAGCACATTGGGGGATTTTTTCAAAGGCGTAGCGGAAGACACGATCAAGGATCTCTTGAACAAGGCAACGCGCAAGGTGTCGCGCCGCAAGCGCCGCCGCACGCGGCCGAAAACGTCAACGCAGACAATCCGCGCCATCGAAAAACTGTTGCGTCCGGCAAGGAAACAAGTGAGCCGGCGCAAAACCACAGCTGCGCGCAGCAGGGCGCGCCGACGCTCGTACTGAAAACCTGTTCGTGGTTCGTCTTGTCTTGCCGTCCGTCACGGGCTATTTTACCAGCAAATCAACTCTCGGGCCTTGACCCCGTTTGAAAGGAAATTCGAAATGTCCGCCATCAATGCCTGGATCGACAATGAAGTGAAGTCGAACGACGTTGTGCTGTTCATGAAAGGCACGCCGGGTTTTCCGCAATGCGGCTTTTCCGGTCAGGTCGTGCAAATTCTGGATCACGTCGGCGTCGACTACAAGGGCATCAACGTTTTGACGTCTGATGAACTGCGCAATGGCATCAAGGAATATGCCAATTGGCCGACTATTCCCCAACTCTACGTCAAGGGTGAGTTCGTTGGCGGCTGCGATATCATCCGTGAAATGTTCCAAAGCCAGGAATTGCAGGATTTTCTTGCCGAGAAAGGCGTCGCCGTGAGTGGCACTGCCTGATTAACTCAATGATTTGAAGTGTTTCCGGATTTTTCCGGAATCTTTTGAGCAAGCGCCCCCTCGGCGCTTTGTCTTTTGCCTGAAAGCCGATTGATGAACGCGCCGATCAAAGACCTTGCCGCCTTCCCACTCGCCATCGGCCGCCGGGAATTCATCGCCATTATCGCGCTCCTGATCGCCGTCAATGCGTTGGCCATCGATGTGATGCTTCCCGGCATGCAGGAAATCGGCGCCAGCCTTGGCGTCGCCGATGAAAACCAGCGGCAATTGGTCATATCCGCCTATCTGCTTGGGTTCGGTGTCACCCAGCTGATTTTCGGGCCTCTCTCGGATCGCTTCGGGCGGCGAATACCGCTCTTTTGCGGATTGTTGATCTATATTTTGGCTGCAATCGGCGCGGTCTTTGTCCCGGCTTTCGGGCCACTCCTGGCACTGCGCCTTATTCAGGGCGCGGGCGCCGCGGCAACTCGGGTGATCGCCATCGCTATTGTCCGCGACGTGTTTGGCGGAAGGCAGATGGCGGAAATCATGTCGCTGGTCATGACAGTTTTCATGATCATGCCGATCATCGCGCCAAATGCCGGACAATTGATCCTGCTCGTCGCCGATTGGCATATGCTCTTTGTTTTCATGGCAGCGCTCGCCGCGGCCATCACAGTCTGGGCGTGGTTTCGCCTGCCTGAAACACTTGCACCCGGGAACAGGCGGCCTTTTACCCTGGTTTCGGTGGCGACCGGGTTCAAGGTTGTCATGACCAACCGGCTGTCGCTCTGGTATACGCTCGCAACAACAGTAGTGTTTGGTGCGCTGTTTGGTTTCATCAATTCGTCCGAGCAGGTCTATGTCGGCATTTATGGACTTGGCGTCTGGTTTCCCGTGGTCTTCGCAGCCGTTGCCGGTTTGATGTCGGTTGCGTCATTTGCCAACTCGAAGCTTGTCATGCGCATCGGCATGCGACGGCTTTCGCACGCCGCGCTGATCGGATTCACCGCAACGTCCGGCGCATTGGCCATGATGTCATTTTTCGGACCGGTGCCTTTTCCGCTCTTCGTCAGCCTTTTCGCCATAACCATGGTGTTTTTCGGCGCAATCGGCTCCAATTTCGGCGCCATCGCCATGGAACCGCTTGGTCATTTGGCGGGGACCGCGTCATCCGTGCAAGGGTTCTTCCAGACCGTTGGCGGCGCGCTCGTTGGTGCAGGAATCGGTCAGGCGTTCGACGGAACGGTTTTCCCGTTGACGCTGGGTTTCTTCGCGGTGGGCGCGCTCGGACTTGTATTTGTGCTGATTGCCGAAAACGGCAAACTGTTCGGTGTCGGCGCTTCAGCTCCCAAACACTGACCAGCCGGTGCGCTGCGCCAGCATTTCGAGCGCCATCGCGCCGGCCAGCGAATTGCCGTTGGCATTGAGGCCCGGCGACCAGACGGCGATCGACGCCTTGCCCGGTGCGATCAGCAAGATACCGCCGCCAACACCGGACTTGCCGGGCATGCCGACGCGATAGGCGAAATCGCCTGATCCGTCATAATGTCCGCACATCATCATCAGCGCATTGATGCGCCGCGCCCGGTCACGCGAAACAACACTGGCGCCCGTCAGCGGCGAGCGGCCGCCATTGGCAAGATAAAGCCCGGCGCGCGCCAGTTGCTCGCAGGACATCGCAAGGGCGCATTGGTGAAAGTAAACGCCCAGAACCTTTTCAGCCGGACGCTCCAACATGTTGAACGAGCGCAGGAAATTGGCGAGCGCCACGTTGCGGAACCCGGTCTCTGTTTCGGATTTTGCAACATCCTTGTCGATGCTGATGGCAGGATCATCGGCAAGGTATCGCACAAAGCGCAACAGCTCGCCGAGCGCTTCCTTCGGTTCGCTCTTGCCAAGGATAATGTCGGCGACGGCAATCGCCCCGGCATTGATGAACGGATTGCGCGGGCGCCCTTTTTCGCTTTCAAGCTGGACTATCGAATTGAACGCGGAGCCGGACGGTTCGCGCCCCACCTTGCTCCACAGACTGTCGCCGGCAATGCCAAGGGCCAGGGTCAGCGAAAACACCTTTGAAATGCTCTGGATGGAAAAATCCACACCCGCATCGCCAACCGAGAAAACCTGCCCGTCAATTGTCGCCACGCTCATGCCGAACTGTTTCGGATCGACCTTGGCAAGTTCGGGAATGTAAGAGGCAACCTTGCCCTCACCCAGATACGGCGCGACATCGCGGGCGATGCTGGCGAGAATTTCCTGCAGATCAACCATGCAAACTCCCCCGAATCGTCATCACACCAACAAAAAAGCCGCCGCGGATTTCTCCGGGCGGCTTTTCCAATATCTGACTTCAAATGTTGGGGCCAGTCATCGCTTCTTCGAATCGCTGACTGTCTCCAGCCGTTTGTTTCTTGCGTATTTCCGGACGGAAAACCGGTTCCCACTTTTCCTGGAAATACTCTAACGCGAATAGAATTCGACGACCAGATTTGGCTCCATCTGCACGGCATAAGGCACATCGGTAAGGACCGGCACGCGCTGGAAAGTGGCGATCATCTTGTTGTGGTCGGCCTGAACGTAATCCGGCACATCACGTTCGGCGAGCTGGATGGATTCCAGAACGATGGTGAGCTGCTTTGACGCGTCCTTGACTTCGATCACATCGCCCGGCTTGCAGGTGTAGGAGCCGATATTGGTGCGGCGTCCATTGACCTTGACATGGCCGTGGTTGACGAACTGGCGCGCGGCGAAAATCGTCGGCACGAACTTGGCGCGGTAGACAATGGCATCCAGACGCGACTCGAGAAGCCCGATCAGGTTCTCGCCCGTATCGCCCTTGCGCCGGCCCGCTTCCGTATAAATCTTCTTGAACTGCTTCTCGGAAATGTCGCCGTAATGGCCTTTCAGCTTCTGCTTGGCGCGCAGCTGGACGCCGAAATCCGACATCTTGCCCTTGCGGCGCTGACCATGCTGACCGGGGCCGTATTCGCGCCGGTTGACCGGCGACTTCGGACGGCCCCAGATATTTTCGCCCATACGGCGATCAAGTTTATGCTTTGCTGACTCGCGCTTGCTCATCGCATTTCCTTAAAAGTTGCCACGGCCCGGACCATCCGAACCATGAAGGAAACGCACCCTCCTCTGAAAGCCTGCGGCTCTCTGACAGAATTTCCCGCGCACGCTTTGCTCAGGAAAATCACGGGATACGTCAATAATCCCGCGCGTTGCCGGGCGGGATTGAGCGGGGGTTTAGGGGAATGGGCGGGGGATGTCAATGCGCCCGAATGTTCTTGCGAAATCTCGGTGCGACGCGCCCCCACCCCTGCCCCTCCCCACGAGGGGGAGGGAGACACCAGCGCCTCAGAATCCCCCTCCCCCTCGTGGGGAGGGGTTAAGGGTGGGGGGCGCCGCGACCTGGGCTCTCCCCACAGCAAAGAT
>JANNRN010000410.1:0-1728 GCA_031401375.1 Phyllobacteriaceae bacterium
TCCCGCGCCACAATCAAGCCGAGCAGCAGGATTGCGTCCGGCTCGTGCAGCACCAGCGCCGCCGGGGCGATGCCGCGATGCACGAGTTCGAGAAGGATAGCCGCCGCAGAAGATGAGCCGATGGTTCCGGGCACGAACAAGATACGGCCCTGGATCTCCGTGCCATATTGCGGGTGCCGCACATCGGCCACGCGTGATGTCTTCGGGTCCACACCGCCCCAGAAGCTGATCGGCGCGGTGAGAGTCAGCGCCGCAGCGGAAACAGCGGGACCAGCGATCAGGACCTTGGCTTGGGAAAGGTCAATCACGCGCCACCCCCCGCAAACACCGGCTTGCCCGTAACGGCGCTTTCCACACATTCCGCCATCGAGCCAAACAACACGCCATAACCGGTGTTGCCCGGGGCATATTGGGCGAATTTGCCGGAATTGGTCATCAGTACGCCGCTTGGCATTTCTTTCAAGATCGGCGTGACCACCACGCAGGTATCGATCACCACTGTAACCCCGGTGGCTTCCAGTTGCTTGCGTAAGCCGGAATTCTCCAAATCTTTTAGCACGTGCCTGCCAGTGCAGGCATAAAAGGGAACGCCAAGCTTGCGCCCGCCAATCAGCCGGTCAAGCCGTTGGCATTCTTCCAGCGACAAATGCGGGCTGCCGATCGCTACCGCGTCAATGCGGCTAACGCCCTGAACCGTCGCCATCCGCTTCTTCTGGCCCTCAAGGTCCACCGCGCCGATCCGCATCACTTCGAGCGGCCGCTCGCCGCCAAGGATCGTCTCGACATCCGGCGCTTCCGGCGTGACGCCGGCGATGTGGAACAGGCCGACGCCGCCCGTCGAGGCCGAGGCCGCGCCAAAGGCTTTCAGCGCATCTTCGCCCGGATGAGCGGCAACACCGGCGACCACGCCGATAGCTGTTCCCGCCATGCGCCCATAGAGGCTGCCAAGGATTGGCCAGAAGCTTTCCTCGGCAAACGTCTCGCGGGCAAGCGCGCTGACATCAAAGATGAATGTTGCCCGCCGGTTTTCCGGAAGGTGTAATCCGTAATACGGCGCGCGGCCGGAAATTGCCGCCGCAATATCGAGAAAATCGCCATAGCGGTTGGTCCGCGCCCCAAGCACGGAGTTGCAGAACACCACCGCATTCGACTCGCCCCAGGCCACATCGCTGCCAAGCGCCGGGCGGTGCCCGGCCTGATAGGGTGCACAGGTCCATGTCGGCTCGCAGCCAAGCTTGATATAGGCCCGCATCATGCGGCCGGCCATGTCGCGCTCATGCGGCGGCAGATTGACCTTCGAACAACCCATCAGGTCCAGCCCGCCGACATTAAGTGTGGACCGAATCGCGACTTTCGCGCCAAGCTCAACCAGCCTTTCAGCGAAAAGCGTGCCGGAATCGCCATGATACAGCGCCCCGTCGATATGGGCGGATTGCACGGGAATGAGCGAACCCGCGCCCATCAATCGCGCGGTCTCGGCGACAATGCGCAGTGCCATCGCCGTGCCTTGGCCATAGGCGCCCGACAGCATGGCGTGTTCTTCTTGTATAAGGCGCAGCGTCATGACCGTGGCTTTCGCTTGCGGTACCTGACCGTCTCGAACCGCGCCGTCAGCGCGTCGTACATCAATAGCCGCCCAACCAGCGGCTCGCCCGTCCCGGTAATCAACTTGATCGCCTCCATCGCTTGCAAGGTGCCGATCACGCCGGCCATCGCGCCCATGACGCC
>JANNRN010000411.1:0-1526 GCA_031401375.1 Phyllobacteriaceae bacterium
TACATTGGCGGGATTTGTTGAAGGCGCTGAGCGAATCGGTCGAAAGGTGGTTGATCCAGAGAAATTCTTGTCACAATGCCAAGACGAGTGCTTTGCATGGGCGAAATACCAACAAACTCAAACGGAACAACAAAAGTGAAATTCACCCTCTCCTGGCTCAAAGACCATCTCGACACCGACGCTCCGCTGGAGGCCATCTGCGAGCGGCTCACCCAGATCGGGCTTGAGGTCGAATCTGTCGACGACAAGGCCGCCTTCAAGCCCTTCACCATCGCCAAAGTGCTCAACGCCGAACGCCACCCCAATGCCGACAAGCTGCAGGTGCTCTCCGTCGACTATGGTTCGGGAACGCCGGTGCAGGTCGTTTGCGGCGCGCCGAATGCCCGCGCGGGTCTGATCGGCGTGCTCGGCCTGCCGGGCGACTATGTGCCGGGCATTGATGTAACCTTGAGCGTGGGAAACATTCGCGGCGTTGAATCGCGCGGCATGATGTGTTCCGAGCGCGAGCTCGAACTGTCGGACTCGCATGACGGCATCATTGACCTGCCCGCCGATGCGCCCATCGGCACGAGTTTTGCCGTCTATGCGCATCTGGATGACCCGGTTTTCGAAATCAAACTGACCCCGAATCGGCCGGATTGCACCTCGATCCATGGCATCGCGCGTGATCTTGCCGCTTCGGGCATGGGAACGCTCAAACCCAATGCGGTCACGCCGGTCGAAGGCAAGGGCTCATGCCCCGTCAGCGTGGATATCGAAGCGCCGGAGCTTTGCCCCGGCTTTGCGCTGCGCCTGGTGCGCGGCGTCAAAAACGGGCCGTCGCCAAAATGGATGCAGCAGCGCCTGAAAGCCATCGGCCTTCGCCCGATCAATGCGCTGGTTGACATCACCAATTACATCACCTTCGACCGCGGCCGCCCGCTGCATGTCTTTGACGCTTCCAAAGTCGCGGGCAATCTTGTGGTGCGCCGTGGCCGGGCCGGTGACAAAGTGCTGGCGCTGGATGGCCGCGAATATGCGCTTGGCCCGCAGAACTGCGTCATTGCCGATGACAATGGCGTTGAATCCATTGCCGGGGTCATGGGCGGCGAACATTCCGGCTGCGATGAAAACACGGTCGATGTGCTGATTGAATCGGCGCTATGGGACCCGATGAACATTGCCCGCACCGGGCGCGATCTCGGCATCATCACCGATGCGCGTTATCGTTTCGAGCGCGGAGTTGACCCGGAGTTCATGGTTCCGGGGCTCGAGCTTGCCACAAGGATGGTGCTCGATCTTTGCGGTGGCGAGGCCTCTGAAACGTCAGTCACGGGTCACATAAAGCCCGCCTTAAAGACGGTTTCCTTCCCGGTCTCCGAGGTCAAGCGCCTCACCGGCGAAGATGTCGCGCCCGCCGAGAGCATTAACATCCTCTTGCGCCTCGGCTTTGGCGTGCAGGGCAATGGCTCTGTCGTCAATGTCACCGTGCCGAGCTGGCGTCCGGACATTGACGGCAAGGCTGATCTGGTCGAGGAAGTCATGCG
>JANNRN010000412.1:0-7349 GCA_031401375.1 Phyllobacteriaceae bacterium
CGATGACGATGCCAAGTCCGGCATTGATGACGGTCACGGTCAAAAGATAGGCTGAGACTTCGCGCTCGACATCATACACGATGCGCAGCGCGCGTTTCTTGTCGGTCAGTGTCGGAAGAACCCGAACGATTTTCTCATAGAACAAATCACCCGACGCCATCATGAACGCTGCGATCACCAGCGTCAAAACGATGGTCGTCACAATGTCTGCCGAATAGCCCGTGCCTTGCGCGATAAAGGCCATCAGCGGCGAATTGTCCGACACGACCACTTCCTTGGCGGGAGCGGCCGCAGCGATGTCGACGGCATCTTGAATGCGCTCCGTCAAGTTGACCATGGAATCTATGGATGCACGCAAATCGCGGATCTTTCCAGAGAATGCCTTGAGGTAAAACGGTGCATCAGCAATCAATGCCGCGACAGGCCCGCTGACGGCATAGATAAACCCCGCCACTGCAAAAATCACAATTCCAATGAATGCCGAAGAGGTGAACCTTGCGGGAATGCCGCGTCTGCTCAGCCGGCGCACGGTCGGGCGGAACGCGAGCGCAATGAAGAAGGCCAACGTGACCGGAAGCAAAAACTCCCGGCCAAAGTCGAGACCATAGGCGAACAAGATGACAAAAATGCCAACGAGAAGCCGCTTGACCGACTTCAACTGATTCGTACGATCAGCCAAAACTTCAGAAATTTCGGCCTGCAATTTTGCTGAAATCGTCGTCACATTCTGCCCGTTAGCGCAAGAACGAGCAGCACGATCAGGACGAGGCTCAAGAGGCCGGACGGCGCGTAGCCCCAATTACGGCTATGGTTCCAATTGGGCAAAGCTCCGACAAGAAGGAGCACAAGAAGAATAATAAGGACCGTAGTGGACATGATTGCCTCCCAACAAATTGCAGCGCATTTTCAGTGTTTGCCAACAACGCGCGGCGCAGTGTTTGGTTCCATCGCGCAACCGTGCCTGCACGCATTGTCTACGCGGCGCTGCGCACGCTTGCGCCGTCATCGAAAGTTTCCCCGGCGGCGGCTTCGCCAGGGGCTACACCCAGGACCTCCGTCAGCCGCGTGCGTGCGCGGCTGACGCGGCTCTTGATCGTGCCAACCGCGACGCGGCAAATCTCAGCGGCCTCTTCGTAGGAAAATCCCGAAGCGCCCACCAGGATGATTGCCTCGCGCTGCTCCTCCGGAAGTTGAGCCAGGGCGGCTTTCATGTCCGACATATCGAGGTGGCCGTGCTGAGCAGGAGGAACGGCCACACGTCCTGCATATGCGCCGTCGGCGTCTTCCACTTCGCGTTTGCGTTTGCGTATCTGGCTGTAAAATTCATTGCGCAATATCGTGTAGAGCCACGCTTTCAAATTCGTTCCCGGCTCAAAACTGTCATGATGCTTCCAGGCTTTTAGAAGTGTCTCCTGCACCAGATCATCGGCGCGGTCGGCTTTGGAAGTCAGCGACACGCCAAAAGCCCGAAGGCCCGGGATAGCGGCAATTAACTGGTCGGCAAATTCCGGCGAATTACTCATGTAGCCTCACCATCCGCAAGAGCTGCGGCCTTCTCAAGACTGTTGTTTTTTCGCGCTTTGCGCTTCGAGTTTTGCCAGTAGCGCCGTCAGACGCTCCGGAATGGGTTCATTGGCGACCTCGGCGTAAAAGGCCTTGAGCTTTTCGCCGAGCATGCCGTGTATGGCGGGCGCAGGCGGGCGGGTTTGGAATCCATTCATCGTTTTGTCTTTGGCTTTTGAGTTTTTGCCAGACTTGCGTTTATCGTCCTGGTTATCAGCCATGTCTCACCTTCTTACCGCAACGGTGGCTGTCTGACGAAGGCCGCAACCACTCTGGCTGATCCGCATAGACCACTCAACGCAGAAATGATAACTTGGTTCCGAAAGTTTTTTATTAATTCATGGAACTTTTTCAGAAGTCGCGCGTTCGCAATTGCTTGGCAAGTCCCGCGCCCATTCGGGCTGGACGGAAGTTTGGGAGTGAGGGAATGAGCAAATTGAGCCTGTCTTCGAGTATAGCGCCGCACTTGCCCTTTCTGCGCCGCTTTTCTCGGGCGCTTACCGGAGAGCAGCAAAGCGGGGATGCGTATGTGGCGGCGCTGCTGGAATCGGTTATCGCCGATCCGGGCGCAATGGAACAGGCGGCGGACATTCGGGTGGCGCTCTACCGGGATTATTGCCGTTTGTGGGAATCGGTTTCTATCAACATGAGGAGCAGCCGCCATGTTGAAAATTGGGAATCCTCCGCTCAGCAGCATCTTTCAGCCATTTCACCAAAAGCGCGGGAAGCATTTTTATTGATGGCCGTTGAAGGATTCAAGGCGGAAGACATCAGCCAGATCCTGGTCTGTGCGGCAGACACTGTTGCGCAATTGCTGGCCGAAGCCTCCGCCACCATTGCAGAGCAGGTGGCGACAGACGTTCTCGTGATTGAGGACGAGCCGATTATTGCCATGGACATCGAAGAAATTCTGCAATCGCTCGGCCACCGCATCACCGGGATCGCGCGCACCGAACAGCAGGCGCTGGAGTTTGTTTCAGACAAACGCCCCGGACTTATTTTGGCAGATATCCAGCTGGCCGATGGAAGCTCCGGTCTGGACGCTGTCAACAAGATCTTGCGGCAGTTTGAGGTTCCGGTCATTTTCATTACGGCATTTCCCGAACGGCTGTTGACGGGGGAACGCCCGGAACCGGCTTTCCTCATCACCAAGCCGTTCATGCCCGACATGGTCAAAGCAGTGATAAGCCAGGCGCTGTTTTTCGACTCAAAGTCGAAAGTAGCGGCCTGAGCTTTATTTCTGCCGGATTTGCTCGTCCTTGCGGGAACCATTCGCCCGCTTCCGCGTTTCAACCCCATGCCAGACCATCGTCCGGGCAATCATTCAACATGGAGGTTTTCATGAACTGGGACCGTATTGAAGGCAATTGGAAAGAGTTCAAGGGCAAAGCGCAGCAGCAATGGGGTAAGTTGACCAACGACGATCTCGACGTTCTGAACGGCAGCCGCGAAGAACTCGAAGGCGTCATTCAGAAGCGCTACGGTTATGCCAAGGACAAGGCCCGCGATGAAATCGACAGCTGGCTGAAAAACGCCTGAGGCCTGCAACCGAATATGAAGGAGAGCCAGATGTATTCTGCAAAAGACTATGATCAGGCCCTGCTTACGCCTGAGAGCATATTCACAAATCCGATGGATGTTGTGAAAACCAAGTCGCTGACGCCGGAGCAAAAAATGACGGTGCTGAAGCGTTGGGAAGCCAACTCAAAGGACTTGGAAGTCGCTGCCGGCGAGAGCATGACCGGCGGCGTCCGCTCGCGGCTTGCTGAAGTAGGCGCCGCCATCGTTGAGCTGATGAAGAAGGAAACTGTGGACGAAAACACAGTCGTTCAAGTGCAGGCAAGTCCGTCGACTGTAGCGCCCTCACAATAAGCCGAGGCGTGCGGATCGCAGAAGTTTTTTGAAAAAAGCGGGCCGCAGGGCTCGCTTTTTTCATGCCAAGTGTCTTGCTTGAGTTGCCTTGGCGGAAAGCCGCGCTCTGCGGCGGAGCTGACCGGGGCGAACCGGTTCAAACAGCCGCGCGTTGCTTTCTTGCCACCGGCATGCCGGCAGCCTCCCGCAGGCTGACAATGGCCGCAGCTTCCGAGGCGGGATGGCGCAGCAGGAGCTTTTCCAAACCCAGCCGAAAAGCCGGTCCCAGGTCATCGCGCATCAGGCCATGGGCCACATTCGCCAAGAGGAAGCCCAGCTTGTCGCCGCAGTCGAAAGTGACCCCTTCGAACTTGCAACCCCAGAACGGCTGTTCGCGCATCAGCGCGATCATTGCGTCGGTCAGCTGAATTTCACCACCAGCGCCGGGTTTGGCGGCTTCGATCTTGTCAAAAATCTGTGGCTGCAAGATATAGCGCCCGGAAATGATGTGATTTGACGGTGCGCGCTCCTGCGCCGGCTTTTCAACCATTTTGTTGATTGCCAAAGCCTGTCCGGCGGTGCGCGTGAACCCGACGACGCCATAGCGGCTTACGTCCGTCCAAGGCACTTCCTCCACGGCAATGACATTGCCACCGCCCGTCTCGGCGTAAACGTCCATCATTTGACGCAGACAACCAGGATCGGATTGCATGACCATGTCTGGAAGAAGAAGCGCAAATGGCTCGTCGCCGATCATATTGCGGGCGCACCAGACTGCATGGCCAAGACCCAGAGGCTCCTGCTGCCGGGTAAAGCTCGTCTGGCCCGCGCTTGGCAGATCACTTTCGAGCAGGTCAAGTTCCGCTGACTTTCCGCGCTGGCGCAACACCATCTCAAGCTCGGTTTGTTTGTCGAAGTGATCCTCGATCGCACTCTTGTTGCGGCCGGTGACGAAAACAAAGTGCTCGATACCCGCATCCCGCGCTTCATCGACCGCCATCTGGATAACCGGGCGGTCGACAATGGTCAGCATTTCCTTCGGGATCGCCTTTGTCGCCGGCAGGAACCTTGTTCCAAGTCCGGCGACCGGAAAGACGGCTTTTCTGATGCGCTTCGGCATGGGGCGGCTCCTTCGGCAATTGGGTGAAAACGCGCATAACCGGCAAAGCGGTAAACTGCTTACCCATGCCAAACGCCTTCAATGCGTCTTTGTTCCCTTCGCTTGCCTGCAGTCCAGCCCGATAAGGAAATTCGCGCAGCCGGGGAACCAAATTGGTCCTGAAGCGTTTACGGCCATGCGCGCAACATGACGCAGCACAGAACTTGAGGCCCGCATGGGCAAGACAGGAGTAAACAACAATGGCCGCTTCCAAGAACACAGAGGCAGACTATGCAGCGCTGCGCGATGACCTTGCCGCGCTGAAGAGCGATGTCGCCAGCCTTATCTCACACCTCTCAGACCGCGCCGCCAACGGGGCCCAAAATGCAGCCAATAGCGCGCAGAGCGCAATGGGAATGATGGATGAGCGGGCGCGCGATGTCTTGCGCAGCGCGTCAGCCGAGGGCGACAGAGCGGTGAAGGCAGTCGGCCAAAAGGTCGAGGAGCAGCCGGTCACGGCGTTGTTGATCGCGCTTGGCATCGGCTATATCGGCGGACGCCTCCTGGCACGCTGATGGTCAGGAACCTGTTTACCGTCGCGGCGGGGCTTTCCGAAAGGCGTCTGGCCCGCTATGGACGCGAGGCGGCGGTCAAGATCGCCATCGTCGCAGCGGTCACATTTGTCGCGTCGATCAGCGCGATGGGCGCGATCGGTTGCTCGCTCTGGGCGCTCTGGGTCTATGCGCTTCCCTATGCCGGACCGGTCGGCGCGCCGCTGATTGTGGCCGCCGTGCTCCTTGCCGTCTGTATCGCGGCTCTGGTTGCCGGGCGGCAGTCGCTTCGGCCCCGCATGCGCGGTATTCGCGTTCAGTCCCTGTCAGGCGCCAGCCTCAGCCATGAAGCATCGGCGCTGTTCAAAGATCAAAAGAGTGCGCTGCTCCTCGGGGCCTTGCTGGCAGGCGTTGTGGCCGGGAGCAGCAGAAAATAGCCATGTATTACGAGCCAAAGGCGGAAACCAGATGATCAAGACCAAGCCAAAAGAAACCCAGTTCGAGGAAATTGCCAAACAGGCGCTTGCCGGGAGCGGCGCTGCCGAAGGCAATGGCGGCCTGCCTTCCTCTGGCAAGCGGAAGGCGGCTCCGGTCGACCCAAAGCTCAAGCAGGATGCGGCCAAGAAAGTGTTTCAGGAAGGTGTCACCGGCAAAAATCACGGCGCCGATGAAGCGATGGAAAAGCTGCCCCATATCAATGTTCCGAAGCAAGGCAAGTAGGGTCCAGACCCATTCAACTGGCGTGGCCTTCGGCGCGGATGATCCGCGCGAAGTCGTTAGGCCGCTGCCGCCGTGGGCAGTTTGGACTTGAAAGTCGCCAGGGTCACGGAAACCGTTGTGCCCTCGCTGCTGGTCGAGGTCTCGACTTTCCCTTCCAGCCGCTGGGCGAGAGCCTTGACCAGCGTCGTGCCAAGGCCGGTCTGTTTCTTGGTGAGGTTTGCAGGAATGCCGCCGCCATTGTCGGACACCGAGAGTTTCCAGTCCTCGCCCTTGACTTCATAGCCGACCACCACGCGGCCTTCTTTCACATCGGCGCTGAAGGCATGCTTGAGCGCGTTCATCACCAGCTCCGTGACAATCAGTCCAATGCTCACTGCTTGATCTGAAGGCACTGCGCCGCTGTCCGCGACAACCTTTAACGTGATCGGGCTGTTTTCGCGGATCATCGACGTAGCCAGCGTCTCACACAGTTTGGTCAGGTACGTGCTGACCTCAATCACCTCGCCCATGCCCGAGGCCTTGAGATGCTGCTGCAGCGTGGCGACCGACATGACCCGGCGATGCGCGTCCTCAAGATGGCCGCGCGACTCCTCTGAATGCACTGACCGGGCCTTGAGCATCAGGATGCTGGCGACAATCTGAAGACTGTTGGCAACGCGGTGGCTCATTTCAGCCAGCAATGTATCTTTTTGTTTGCTGAGCGCCGCAAGCTCCGTCTCCGCCGCCTTGCGGCTGGTGACGTCCTCTATCGCAAGAAGCAGGGTGCTGTTTGAATCGCCTTCATAAAAGACTTTTCGCGCATTGAGCAGCATGATGCGCCGGCCAATATGCGGAAAGTCCTGCTCGACCTCAAAGTGTTCCATCACGCCATGCTCGGGCACAATCCGATCAAGCAAATCGCGCAGCGCCGGGTTGTTCCACTCGCCAGAGCCAAGGTCATAAACCATCCGCCCATTTGTTTGTTCGGCAGACGTCTGGAAAGTGGCGTAAAAGGAGCGGCTTGCCGTGATCACCCGCAAGTCCCCGTCAAGCACGAGCAAAGCGTCACGCACCGTGTCCACCATGGCTTGCGCCAATGCGCGCCCGTCCTCGATAGCTGCCATGCGTTTCTCACCAGTCGGCGCGTTCGTCAGTCTCTCACTCTGCAATTTTCTGATGGAAATAACAAAATTATTCGGAAGGATGTTGTAACTTGTCTTGAAACCATCCATATACCATCCAATCAGATGGAATTACACAATGACTGCAGAAATTCACCGCCTGAGTGAGCGCTCCAGCGAGAGTGAAAAAATCACCATCAATCTTGGCTTTGTTGATCTTGGCCATATCGATCTCCTCGTGCAGGACGGTTTTTACGGCAACCGGACTGACTTCATCCGCACGGCCATCCGCAATCAACTGATCACCCATGCGGAACAGGCCAAAAAGCTGATTGTCCGCCAGACGCTGGACCTTGGCTTGCGCCACTATTCCAGAGCGGATCTTGAGGCGGTGCGGGCATCCGGCGAGACGCTCAGCATCAAGGTGCTCGGGCTGGTCACCATCGCGCCGGACGTGTCACCGGC
>JANNRN010000413.1:0-1729 GCA_031401375.1 Phyllobacteriaceae bacterium
AGTCCGGTAGTCCTCGGTGCCGGTGACCTGAGCAACGATGCGCGCCGGCTCCATGAAGAGAATCTCGACTTGGCCGCCGCGAAAATAGGCTTCACCGCGCGCGTACACTTTCTCACCCGCAAGGTCTCGCAACGCCTCGACATCGAAGCGGGGCCGCTCCCTGGCTTTCATATGGGCGGCCGCAGCACGCCGTCGCCCGCGATCAGGCGCAGGGCTTCGTCCAGCGTGACCGAAGAATGCACGCGCCACCATTGTCCGGTATGCCTGTGCCACATGACATTGAACCGGGTCTGCGTGATCAACTCCTCCACATGGTCGAGACGTGCGAACGGCGCATCGAATTCTTCGCCTGTATTTTCGGGGAAGCCCGAACGAAACCGCGTAATGAAGCTGTATTTGCCTGCCCGCCACCTGCCGAGGATATCGATGGGATAATTGAACTCCGTGGGACGTATTTGAGGAAGAAACCGGGGTTTCAGTGTCTCTGCAATGACACTTTCACAGGCGGCGCCAATGGCGGCCTTCTCATCCGTCGTGAGCGCCTTGACCCTCACCCATCTTCGTTCACGCTTTGGCATTCATGTGGCTCCCGGCCGAAATGAAAGGGACCCGAGGCTTTGCGCCACCTCTATCATGTCAAAGCCAATCCGGCGATCAGACACACCACGATATCCACAAATGCATAGGCGCCGCAGCTCGCGTCTGCGGCACGGACTTGCGCAACAAAGCGCTCAATCAGGCGCAGATCCTCACCGGACTTTCGCTCAGCGTCATTGACACGCAGCCAGTTGGGGACGACCGGACTGAGTGTCCAAGCCCAAATCGGCTCTGCGCAAGCCGCTTTTTGCCGAATTACCAGCAAAATGCCCGGTTATTCCTCTTTGAAATTTGCAACGCGGGTTGAAGAACGCTAATTCCATTGCAATACAGTGCAATGATTCTCAAAGAGGGACAAATCACATGACCACATCCAGCGAAATTTCCGACAAGCTTGCCGCAGACAACAATCTGACCAAAGTTCAAGCAAAGGCTGTTGTCGACGGCGTCTTCAAGGCGGTTGCTGCTGCGGTGAAGCAGGGCGACGAAGTGAGCGTTCCGGGCTTTGGAAAGTTCAAGCTGAAGGTCAGCCCGGCTCGCGAAGGCCGCAACCCTTCGAGCGGCGCAAAGATCAAGATCGCCGCGTCAAACAAGCTCGCGTTTACGCCGGCCAAGGCGCTGAAGGATGCGTTGAACGGCTGAGTGTCTGTCCCACAATTCAATGTCGCGGCCATCTGATGCGGTTTTCTTCCGCCTCCGGTGCTCACGAACTTAAGTTCACTCCGCTCCGGTGCTCATAAAACCGCACCATATGACTCTCGACTTTGAATTCTTGAACAGACCCTAACTCTGGCGAACTGAAGCGGGGGACTGCGCGTGCCTTCCCAACATCGCAACCACAATCAACGCAGCAAACATCATGATGGCGCAAAGACCAAATGCCGTGCTGATTGAAAAGCTGCCGGCAACCCAGCCGAAAATATAGGGCGCCGCAATGCGGGGGGCACCCGCGACGAACGAGACAAAAGCCATTCCCGCAGCCCGGTTGGACGGAACCTCAGCTGTCGCCAGGGCGAAAATGCATGGGCACAGCATTGCGCTTCCCAGTCCGACAAGCGCGAAGGCAAAGACGCTGAAACCAAATGATCCGGAAAATCCAAGGCCGAGAAAGCCGAGGATGGCTGTGCCAAGT
>JANNRN010000414.1:0-3679 GCA_031401375.1 Phyllobacteriaceae bacterium
GGCAGCCATTGTGAAAATTCAGTCGGGGCATCCTCCAATGTGGGCAATGTCAGCATCTTGGTGCGATAGCCCATGCGAAACAGGCGCGCGCCCAAATCGGCGTCTTCCGTGACATTGTACGGATCCCAACCGCCGATTTCAGCAAGGACCTTGCGCCTGAAATGGTTTGATGTGCCGCCGAGCGGCAGAAAACGGGAGCTTTGCGCGAGACTGGGCAACAGGCTCTCAAACAGCGCCCGATACTCGAAGGCAAACATCAAGGACAGGGCGCTCGACTTGCCGTTGGTAATGGAAAGGGGCGATTGAAGGCACGCCGTGCGCATCGGTTCCCTCTGAAACCTCTCATACGCCTCCATGAGTTGGCCAGGGTGCGGCCGGTCCTCCGCATCGTAAATGACCACGAACTCGCCGCGGGCGAGCGGCAGACCATAACTTAAGGCTCTCGGCTTGGTTTGCGGACCGTAGGCTGGCACAGGGATCGACCGCCATGCGGTTCCGGCTGTCGCCTCCTTCAGCGTCGCCATTGTCTCGTCGTCAAATTCCTCGCACATGAACATGACATCAAGCCGGGAGGCCGGCCAGTCGAGCATCTTGATGTGCGCGACGAGTTGAGGCACGACCGCCGCTTCCCCGTAGAGCGGAACCATGACCGAATAGACTGGAAACGGCCCCTCGGGGCGCGGCGGCCGCGAAGGCCGGGTTGGCAGGGTCATGCTTGCGGCCCGCAAGCGAATGAACACACAGCAGGCAAAGACGAGACTGGCGAAGACATGCAGCAACAGGAGAAAAACGTCGAAGCGCCACCAAGCCAACAGCGCCAACAGAACAATGACCATGCCCAGGGCGAAAGCCTGACCCGGCAGGATCACGTCCTTTGCCGAGAATTGCGGCCGCTCGATAGGTAACTCGTTAACGGTGCTGCGAATGCTGCCATCGCGCATGCGTGAAAGAAGCGCCGTCTCAAGCGCGGCGGGTGTGGTGATCTTGAGGAAAGGGGCGAGCCCTGCGGATCTTGAAAGCGCCCGGTTGGTCAGGGCGATCTGTGATTGGGACGGCGCCAGCAGCATCTGTGTCGCGCCCGCCATTCCGGCATAGCGCACGGCGCCCGCCGCCCTCAAGGTTTCAAAGCTGCGCAATCCTGACAGGACGAGGCTGTCCGGATCGACGCATTCGACGAACTCCACCTGCATTTCCGAAGCGACAGCGCGATAGTAGGCCTCTTCACGCAGATGTCCTGCAATGATCAATTCATCAAGGAGCGAGGATCCGTTGCGCCATGAGAGCCGGCGGGCGCTTTCCACAGACAGGGCATCCACGCCCACCCTTCTGAGACGCGCCAGGGTGGCGAACCAATCCGCCCGATCTACGTTCGGATCATCCTTCACTCTTCGAACATGGGCGGGAACGCGGCCGGCTTTTGCAAGGCCTGTTCGAAGGTCAACCGACGCCACACCTGCGCCGGAGCCAAATTGCCCCAATTGGATACTCAATTCAACGCCCCCCGCCAGCGAAAACACAAAGTCAACCTGCTGGAGGAACGCTGAAAAACTGCGTTCTTTCAGTGCTTTATGACAATGAGTTTACTAGCCGCCCCGCTTATTTATCCCCTAGGATTCAAATCCTTTCACAATTTGTAGTTTATGTTCAATTGCAAAATTTTGCCTGTTGTATTTTCCCTAAGCAGTCATACGAAAGATTTGCGGCAATCGCGGCGGCTTGCGGCATCTTCCCTTTGCAACACCAAACGAACTGAACCATAAGAAGCGCATGATGCTTCGTTTTCTTCATGCGCTTGTCGCGACCGGCCTCATATTCCTGGCACAAAGCGGGCGTGAGGCGTTTGCGCTCGACCTGTCTGGCAAGGTGCCTCACAATTGGGATGCCGGTGAAAGGCTGCACAAGGGGGATTTGGCCGGATTGCAGCGGCTTCGTTTTCTGACGACCCTGGATTTTCCGCCTTTCAACTATTTGGACAGCGACGGCAAGCTGTCGGGCCTGAACATCGAAATTGCCCGCACAATCTGCAAGGAACTGGAAATTTCGGGTCTATGCCAAATTCAGGCGCTGCCCTGGGACGAACTGCAACCAGCCCTCAAGAGCGGGCAGGGAGAGGCCATCATTGCAGGCCTTGGGGCCGACGCGAATGCGCGCAAATCGCTCGCCTTCACACGCGCCTTCATGTTGCCGGTGGCGCGTTTTGCAAAGCGTAAAGATGACGCCCGAATTCTCGAAACCGGGGCGGGGTTGGCCGCCGTCAGTGTCGGCGTTGTGGCCGGCTCGACCCATGAGCGCATGCTGCGTTCCTACTTTCCCGAGGCGACAGTCGCCAGCCTTGCGAACACAGATGCGCTGTACCGCCAACTCGCCGACGCAAAGGTCGATGCCATCTTCGGAGACGGGCTGACATTTTCCAGTTGGCTGGCGGGCGCGGCCGGCGGAACCTGTTGCGCGTTCTCTGGCGAACCCTATTTTTCAACAAAGCTGCTTGGCAACGGCATGCGCATTGCCGTGAAGGCCGAGGATATTGAACTGGAGCGCAGCCTGAACTTCGCGCTCAAGGCGCTGCACGACAAAGGCGTGATGGATGAATTATACCTGAAGTACTTTCCGGTCGGGTTCTACTGATCGTGACAGCCATGCAGATCATCACGATCCTGGTCGATGCCGACGCCTGCCCGGTCAAGAGCGAGATCTACAAGGTGGCGGAGCGCCATGACGTGAAAGTCGTCTTGGTTGCAAACTCGTTCATGGCGATTCCGCGCGATGCGGGAGTTGAACTCGTCGTTGTCGGCAAGGGCTTTGACGAGGCGGATGACTGGATCGCGGAACGCGCCGGTGCGGCGACTGTCGTCATTACCGCCGATATTCCCCTTGCCAGCCGATGCGTTGTCAACGGTGCGCCGGTGATTGCCCCGGACGGACGGCATTTCACTCCGCAATCCATCGGCAATGTTCTTGCCACGCGCAATCTCATGCAAAGCCTGCGCGAGGCGGGCTCGATCACAACGGGTCCAAAGCCGTTCACCGCAAAAGACCGGTCCGCCTTTCTCTCAACGCTGGATCTGGCAATTGTCCGCCTCAAACGGGCGGGTTTTGGAACAATATGAAGCTGATTTCATCTCGCTCTACTTCCTGAAGGGCAGCAAAAGGCTCCAAAGCAGGTTTGCAGGCGCCAAGTCGCGCCATGCCTTTTGTCCAATTTCCATCTTGAGGTGACCCGCAGCGGGTTGGCTCGTATAGGTTCCGAAAATCTGGTCCCAGAACGGAAAATTGAACCCGTAATTGGAGTCTGTCTCGGCCCGCTCGACCGAGTGGTGCACGCGGTGCATGTCCGGGGTGACGATGACCCGCCGCAAAAGCCGGTCGGCATTTTCCGGCAGTTTGATGTTGGAGTGGTTGAACATCGCCGTGCCGTTCAACACGATTTCAAAGATCAGCACCGCCATGGCTGGTGCGCCAAGCAGCACGATCACCAGAGCTTTCCAGAACATTGACAGGACAATCTCGATCGGGTGGAAGCGCAGCGCCGTTGTCACATCAAAGCCGGTGTCGGAATGATGCATCCGGTGGATGCGCCAGAACAACGGAATCTTGTGACTGGCGACATGTTCGAGCCAGACAGCAAAATCAAGCAGCACGAAGGCGGCGATACCGGCCACAAGCGGGGGCACGCCAAGCA
>JANNRN010000415.1:0-4760 GCA_031401375.1 Phyllobacteriaceae bacterium
GAATTCAGGCGAGCCAACCCAGTCGAGGAACACCTTGGCGGCTTCGGCATTCGGCGATGCGGCGTTCATGCCGATGGCGATGTCGGTGTGGTCCGAGATGTAGCAGGTGTCACCCGCAGCGGCGACGGGCGGCGGGAAAGCCCCCATCTTGAAGGTCGCCTGCGTGTTGAAGCCCGAGATTTCCCACGACCCGGCCGGATAGATCGCAGCGCGGCCGAGGGTGAAGAGGTTCTGGCTGTCCGGGTAGGTCTGCGCCTCGAACCCGTCGCCCAGATAGTCCTTCCACTTGGCCAGTTCGGCAAAGGGCGCGACCCATTGTGCATCGGTCAGCTTCTGGGTGCCCGCGATCAGGGCCAGACGGCCCTCTTCGCCCTTCCAGAAGTTCGGCCCGATGTTGTTGTAGCCCATCGTGGCGGCTTCCCACTGGTCGTTGGTGCCCATCGCCAACGGGATGAAGGTGCCGTCCGCCTTGATCTTGTCGAGCGCGGCAAAGAACTCCGCTTCGGTTGCAGGTGCGGCAATGCCGAGTTTGTCGAAGGCGTCCTTGTTGTAAATGAAGCCGTGGATAACGGAGGCCATCGGCACGCAGAACGGGTTGGCGCCATCGTCGGTGATCCAGGCGGATTTGGCGACGTCGGAGAAGTTCTTCATGCCGTCGAGATCGGCGAGCGAGGCGAGATAACCCTTGTCATAAAGCGCCAGTGACGCGTCGAACGGACGGCAGGTGATGAGGTCGCCGGCCGAACCTGCCTCGAGCTTTGAATTCAGCGCCGCATTGTATTCGGTCGGGGCTGACGGGGTGAACTTCACCTTAATGCCGGGATTTTTGGCCTCAAAGGCCGGAATCAGCTTGTCCTGCCAAATGGCGAGATCGTCATTGCGCCAGCTCTCGATGATCAGCGTCACGTCCTCGGCGAAGGCCGGAGCGCAAACGCCGCACAACGCGGTCGCCAGCATCAGGGATTTCAATAGTTTGGAATTCATCGTCGTGTTCTCCACTGTTGGTCGTTTCGTTTATTGCCCCGCGGACCGGCCGCGGTTCATTTCTGAAAGTGCGGGCCGCAACATCTGGTCCGATCTTTCAAGAATCTCTTCTGCCTGCAGTTTGTTTCTGGCGCCGCAAGCCAACAGGACAGCACTCTTGACTGCGCCATCCGCCAGTTCGAGATATCCGGCGGCATCCTCCACCTTACAGCCGCTGATCGCGGCCACAATAGCCTCTGACCGCCGCTTCAGTTTGGCATTGTCCGCCCGGACATTGATCATGTAGCCGTCGTGCACATGGCCGAGTTTCATCGCCATCAATGTCGACATCATGTTGAGTGCGATTTTCTGCGCAGTGCCCGCGCCCATGCGTGTGGAGCCTGCCAGGATCTCCGGCGGCGTTGGCAACAACACGGGAAAATCCGTCATTTCAAGCAGCGGCGAGCCGGGATTGTTGGCGATGCCCGCTGTCTTTGCCCCTACAGCAAGCGCCGCGGTGACCGCGCCAAGGGCGTAGGGCGTGGTGCCGCTGGCGGACAAGGCGATGAGCAGGTCTTTGTTCGAAATTTTATGCGAAAGGACATCCACCTTGGCCTGTTCGACATCGTCCTCAACGCCGCCAACCATGTCGCGCAAGGCGTCAATGCCGCCGGCAAACAGGATGACGATCCGCTCGGGCGATATGCCAAATGTACCGGGTATCTCCAGCGCATCGGCGAGCGCCATCAGGCCGGAACTGCCCGCCGCCGCATAGAAAAGGCGGCCGCCTTGCCGGATTGTCCGGGCGGCTTCTTGCGACAACGCGGCAATCTGCGGGATGGCGTCCTGAACAGACTGGACGGCAGCAAGCTGGCCATTGAGCAACAGCGAAAGCGCGTCGGCCGGATCACGCTGGTCAATGCCAACGGCCCTGTCGTCCTGCCTTTCTGTCTGCACAGTTCCCATGCTTCAACTCCCTGCGCTGTATAATGCCAAAAAAATACCACTTTGCAAGAGCACATCGCAAAAAATATTAACTTTTTTGTCATGAAGCAGATTTTATGTAATATTTTCAACAATTTGGGAGCAAATGGCCATTAACGAAAATTAACGCTTGGTATTTGGTATTTTATTGGTATTATAGATTTGGAGGTATCGAATGGAATTTGCAATCGGTGTGGATGGCGGAGGATCCGGGTGCCGGGTGCGGCTTCTCGACCGGACCGGACGCGTGCTCGCGGGGGCGACCGGCGGTCCCTCGAACATTGCCTCCAATTTCGCCGGCGCGCTGCAAAACATTACCGCTGCGGTGAATGCCGCAGGCAGGGAGGCCGGGGTTTCGAAAGCTCTGCCAAGCGAGGCAGTGGCCGTTCTTGGCCTTGCGGGCGCCAATGTTGGCAGCCATGCGCAGAACCTTGCCGGCGCACTCGGATTTGCCCGGTGCAGGGTTGTGAGCGATGCCCTGATCTCGCTTGACGGGGCGCTCGGCGGCGGCGATGGAACCGGAGCCGTGATCGGCACCGGGTCGGTCTTTGCAAGCCGCAGGCACGGCGAATTCCGGCAACTCGGCGGCTGGGGATTTCAAATTGGCGACCAGGCCAGCGGCGCACGCATTGGCCGGCGCGTGCTGGAGGAAACGCTGCTGGCGCATGATGGAATTCGTGCCGCCTCGCAGCTGACCAGATTGATGCTTGAGCGCTTTGACGGCGCGCCGGGCGTGACGGAATTCGCGCGCCAGGCGGCGCCAGCGGATTTTGCCGCGCTTGCGCCTTTGGTGCTGGAAGCGGGGGCGGCGCAAGATGAAGTGGCCTTGTCGGTGCTGCATGAAGCGGGCGGCTATGTCGAACGGGCGGTCAACGCCGTTGCGTTCGATGCCTCCCTGCCGGTGACCATGATCGGCGGATTGTCAGAAGGCCTTTCGCCCTATCTTTCCGAGCAGCTTCGCGCCCGGCTGGTGGCGGCGCAAGGCAATGCGCTTGACGGCGCCCAGCGGCTCGCGCTCGCCCTTCTGACCGGCGGAGGCCCGCATGACTGACAGCCTTGCTGCCGTATTTGCGCCGGAGCCGGAAACCTCGATGCAGGGCGGGCCGATCTATCTGCGGTTTGCGCGGCGCATCGAGGCAGCCATCAAACGCGGCGTCATCAAGCCCGGCGAAGCCCTGCCTTCCGAGCGCGACATTGCGGCAATGGCCGAGATTTCGCGCGTGACGGTGCGCAAGGCAGTCCAGGATCTGGTCCAGTCGGGGCTCCTCGTGCAGCGGCACGGTTCGGGCACTTTCGTCAGGCCCAAACCGGACAAGGTCGAGCAATCGCTGTCGCAACTGACTTCCTTTACCGAGGATATGGCGCGGCGCGGCAAGAACGTGCGCTCGGTGTGGCTTGAGCGCGGCATTTTCTCCCCCTCGCCGGAAGAGACCATGGCACTCGGCCTTTCATCCGGGGAAAAAGTCTCGCGGGTCAACCGGTTGCGCATCGCGGACGATACGCCGCTCGCGATCGAGCGGGCGAGCATGTCAACGCAGTCGCTACCCGACCCCGAAGCGGTCAAGGCTTCCCTCTATGCCGCGCTCGAAGAAAACGGCTGCCGCCCGGTCCGCGCCATCCAGCGCATATCGGCGGTGAGCCTTGATGAAAACGATGCCGGCATTCTTGAGGTTGCGCCGGGATCAGCAAGTCTCAAGATCGAGCGCATCTCCTACCTTCCGTCCGGACGGGTGGTCGAGTTCACGCGCTCGGTCTATCGCGGCGATGCTTACGATTTTGTGGCCGAACTCAGATTGCAGGAAAGCTGACCGATGAACTCCCCTTCAAAAATGCGCATGGAAATCAACGAGATTCCGGATGCCGCTGCCAGATTGATTCAATCGTCAAAGGCAATGGTTGAGGAAGTCGCGGCGCGGGTGATTGCCAATGACCCGCACATGATCGCGACAATCGCGCGCGGATCGTCGGATCACGCCGCGGCCTTTCTCAAATACTGCATCGAACTGCAACTGGGTCTGCCGGTCGCCTCACTCGGACCTTCAGTGGCCTCGGTTTACGGCGCGCAATTGCGCATGCCGCATTCGGCCACCATTGCCATTTCACAATCCGGCAAAAGCCCGGACATCATTGCGATGGCGGAAAACGCGCGCCGCGGCGGCAGTCTGACGGTGGCGTTGACCAATGTGATTGCCTCGCCGCTCGCCAAGGCCTGCGATCTGGCGCTGGACATTTCGGCGGGGCCGGAACTCTCGGTGGCTGCGACAAAGACCTATGTGAACTCGGTGGTTGCGGCACTGATTCTGATCATGGGAATGACGAAGGACCGCAATCTTGCCGAGGCGATGCACAGTCTGCCGGATGCGCTGGCGGCGGCGATCAGGGTTGATTGGTCGCCGCTGTGCGCGGCGCTGGAAGGCCGCTCGTCGCTTTATATTCTCGGGCGTGGCCCGGGCTATGCGATTGCCTGCGAGGCGGCGCTCAAATTCAAGGAAACCAGTGGCATGCATGCGGAGGCCTATTCTTCGGCGGAAGTCATGCATGGTCCGGTTTCCATTGTCGGCGAGGGCTTCCCCGTTCTGGCGCTTGCCGCGCGTGACAAGGCCGAACTTGGCATTGCCGCCATAGCCGATCAGCTGGTTGGTCAGGGCGCACGGGTGTTCGCCACGTCGGACAAGGTGACCAGGGCGAGCGCCCTGCCCTTTGCCGCGACCGGTCATCCGTTGACTGATGCGCTGGTGCAGATTGCTTCCTTTTATGGTTTCGTTGAAATGCTGGCCCGCCAGCGCGGATTTGATCCTGACGAGCCGCGGCAC
>JANNRN010000416.1:0-5935 GCA_031401375.1 Phyllobacteriaceae bacterium
CGCAATAATTACATTGCATTGCAGCATGAAATACGTCATAAGCCGTGCAACGCGATGATTTGCGGGTTCGCCCGCCTTGAGGATTTTGACAAATCCGTTCCGCGTTTCCCGCTCCTTTCCGAAATGACGGCGAGAAGCGAACGAGCTTCACAAGGTTTTGCTTTGTCTGCTCGGCCACGCTGGGGTCCGCATTGTGCGGCCCTCGCCATGAAACAACAAACAGCCGCGATCATTTGCGCGGTCTGTGCCATGCCGACTGTTATGAACAGCGGTTGAAAGAAGAATATTAAGTGACTGAAGTAATTGAAAATACCGCCGCATCCACCAACGGATTTGCGGCTCTTGGCCTATCCGGCATTGTGTTGAAGGCGCTTGACAGCGCCGGTTTTGACACGCCGACACCCATTCAGGCGCAAGCCATTCCGCCGCAGATGCAAGGCCGCGACATTCTCGGCGTTGCCCAGACCGGTTCGGGCAAGACGGCGGCTTTCGTGCTGCCGATCCTGCGCGACATCATGGCGATGGGCGACAAGCGCCAGCATAATACGGCGCGGGCGCTCATCATGGTGCCGACACGCGAACTCGCCGTTCAGATCGAAGAATGCATCCGCATGTTCGCCAAGGGTGCGCACATCTCGACGGCGCTGGTGCTGGGCGGCATGTCGCGCTTCCTGCAGATCAAGAAAATGCTGCCGGGCGTGGATTTCCTCATCGCCACGCCGGGACGGCTGCTCGATCTGATGAATGAAGGCGCGGTCAAGCTTGGCGACACCAGGTTTCTGGTGCTGGATGAAGCCGACCGCATGCTTGACATGGGCTTTATCAAAGACGTGCGCAAAATCGCTGCGAAAGTGAACGCCAACCGGCGCACGGCGCTGTTTTCGGCCACGATGCCCGAAGAGATTGAGGACCTCGCCAAAAGCCTGATGAAGGATCCGGTGCGGGTTGAAGTCGCCCGTCCGGGCACGTCGGTGGCGACGGTTCAGCAACAACTGATTTATCTGGCGCGCGGCGAAAAGCGCGCCTGCCTCTCGGCGCTGTTGAAGAAGGCCGAGTTTGAGCACGTGCTCGTCTTCACCCGCACCAAGCATGGCGCCGACGCGGTGACCCGTTATCTTGAAAAAGACGGTCTTACCAACGCGGCCATCCACGGCAATAAATCGCAAAATGCCCGCCAAAAGGCGTTGAACGACTTCAAGACCGGCACGATCAAGATATTGGTGGCGACTGACATTGCCGCACGTGGAATCGACGTCACCGGTATTTCGCATGTCATCAATTTTGATTTGCCGGACGAGGCGGAATCCTATGTGCACCGCATCGGCCGGACAGCGCGTAATGGCGCTTCGGGCGTTGCCATCACCTTGTGCGAGCCGGACGAGAACGACAAGTTGCGCGCAGTCGAGCGTCTGACACGTCTCAAGTTGACGGTGATCGAAAAGCCGGAATTCGTCGTGAAGCCGAAAGCGGCTGGCGCGGATGCCGATGAGCGGCCGCGTTCGGACTCCATGCCGCACCGTTTCCGTTCGCGCGGCGACCGGCCTTCCGGCCAGCGCAAGCCAAGTGGTGACCGCCCGCAAGGAGATCGCAAGCCTTTGGAGCACAAGCCGGGTGAGCGCAAGCATTCAACCGGCGGGGCACATCCGGCCTTTGCGCAGGTGGTCCGTGCTGATGCGCCCAAAGATGATGCGCCTGCCAAGCGCAAGCGCCGTTTCCGCCCAAACCGCGCCCGCGCCGCATAATACTGAGTAACCCGTTGAAATGGCTGGAATTGCTGTCCTTGCGCTGACTTACGTGCTTTCGCAGTTTTTCCGGTCTTTTCTCGCGGTGCTTTCGCCCGCACTCATTGCCGAGCTTGGCGCGACAAAAAGCGATCTCGCGCTTGCGTCCGGCGCATTTTTTCTGACCTTTGGCTTGGCACAGTTTGCCGTCGGCGTTGCGCTCGACAAACACGGCCCGCGCAAGACAGCCTCCGTGCTGTTCGGCCTTTTTGCCGGCTCAGGCGCCGTGGTGTTCGCCTTGGCACAGGGCCCATTGTCTCTGATCCTTGCCATGGCCCTGATCGGCATCGGTTGCGCCCCTGTCCTGATGGCGTCCTATTTCATCTTCGCGCGCCGTTTCGACTTGTCTGGATTTGCGCTGACGTCGTCATGGCTGGTCGCATTCGGCATGGCCGGAAATGTGATCAGCGCCTCGCCGCTTGCCATGGCGGCGGCCACTTTCGGCTGGCGCCCTGTCATGGCGCTTCTGGGTGCGGTCAGTGTAACCGCCGCCATCCTTGCCTTTATTCTCGTTCGCGATCCTGAACGCGCCGAGTCAACACGGGGCACAGGCCTGTCCGGATATCTCGCTTTGCTGAAGGATCGGCGGTTCTGGCCGATATTTCCGATGCTCGCGATTTCCTATACGCCTGTCGCCGGAATCAGAGGCCTGTGGTCGGGGCCGTTTTTGCATGATGTTTACCTGGCGGACTCAGCGCTAATCGGTTCAGTGACCTTGTGGATGGCGTTTGCGATGGTTGCAGGAAGCTTCTTGTATGGCCCGGTTGACCGGCTGTTCGGCACGCAGAAATGGGTGATATTTGCCGGCAATACTGTGTCGCTTGCCGTGCTCATCTTCCTTGCCTTGAACCCGCTGTCAGGTATCGGCGCCATCACGCTGTCGTTCATCGCCATCGGCATTTTTGGCATGAGCTATGGTTTGCAAATGGCGCATGGCCGGTCATTCCTGTCCAAGGAACTATTGGGACGCGGTGTCACCTTGATGAATTTCTTCGCTATTTTCGGGGTTGGGCTCATGCAGTTTGCCACCGGCGCCCTTGTTACCGCCGCCGCCGACAACGATCATCCCGAAGCAGCGTATGCGGCGCTGTTCTGGTTCTATGCTGGATCACTTCTGTTGACTTTGGTGATCTACGCGTTTTCAAAGGACGCGGTCAAAGACCCAGCTCCCGCAGAAATGCGATAGAATTCGACACGACTTCATCGGTCTTGTTCGGCGATAGCGCATCACCTGCCACAACATGCTGATAGGGATCATCCGGGTCCTCAACAATCAGGGTTTCCGTCTTGGCGCCCCAGCGCCCAATTCGCTCCTTGGTCAGGTCGGGGCGCACGACCTTGTCGGTCTCGGCAAAAATGAACAGCGTTGGAACCTTGATGTTTTCAACTTTGGTGTCGCGGGCCAGTTTGGTCAGTGCGGCCATCGGCAGCACCGCAGCGGTGGGATATTTGTACGTCCAGAACTTCGCGTGCAGTTCATTCTCGGGTTTGAACTCACGCTCGGGCCCCACAATGATCTCAGCGAGTTGCCGGCCCCAGGGCATGGTCAGCAGGAATGACCCTGACGCCTGAACCCCATAGTTTGGCGAGACGAAAATCATCGCGGCGATGTCTTTTGACAAAACCGGATCGGCCGCCGCCCAGGTTGAAAGGCCCGCACCGGTGGACGTGGCGATGATGACAACCTTTTCGCCAATCAACTTGCCGATAGCCAGCGCCTGCGCATAGTCATTTGCCCATGCGTTCACCGAAGCAACCGCCATGGCGGCTCCGTTTTGGCCGTGACCGGTCAGTCGTGTGAAATAGAGGTTTGCCCCCAAGGCGGTGGCGACCTTGTCAGGTACGGGCCTGATCTCGCCCTTTGATGCGGAGAAACCGTGAATGTAAACGATGGCGAGCTTGGTTTTTGCCCTGGAATTGGGGAAAGCCCAGACAATTTCCTTTTGCAGCCCGTCGCGGATGCCGGCAACCTCTGCCTCCGTCCGGGAGAGATAGGCGTCCGGATCTTTGCCGATTACGGAAGGATCGAATGTCACTGATGTGTCTGCCGGCTCGCGTGGTCCCAGAGCAAATCCGAGGCCCAAAGCAAATAGCAACAACAGCAAGCCAGTTCCCATTCTGCGCACCGCCAACCTCCCGCTGCTGATCGAGTTAGTGGTATGAGGACGTTCGCCCGATTGCAATGCTGGCAATCGGCAAAGTTAGGGCTTTATGCATTGCCGCAATTGTGAAAGTTTTGCGCGTCCGGGGAGGAAGAACAATGGCAGTGCGAACAGTTGGATTGCAAGGTGTGAACTTACCTGAGTTCGGCGAGCCAAGCATCATGCCGGTGCTCACCCGCTCCCTCTACGAGGCACGGCTTGAGGCGTGCCTTGCCAGGGCAAGAGCTGAAGGGTTTGATGTGGTCGTGGTCTATGGCGACCGGGAGCATTGCGCCAATATCGCGTATCTTTCGGGCTATGATCCGCGCTTTGAGGAGGCGTTGCTGATTTTTGGCAAAAGCGAAGCGCCGAAATTGCTGGTCGGCAATGAAGGCTGGGGGTACGCCGAGCTTTGCGACGGGCCGTATGAGCGGGTGCTGTGCCAGACGTTCAGCCTGCCGGCGCAGCCACGCAGTGATTCCAGGCCGATTGCCGATATTCTTGCATCTTGCGGAATTGGCAAGGGAACGAGAGTTGCCGCGATCGGTTGGAAGCCGGTCACCCTGCTCGACAACGGATTTCCCGACGGTGCGGTTGATATTCCCGAGTTCATCGCCGCCGAGATGCGCAAGCTCGCCAGTGCGAGTGGAAAAGTGGTCAATGCCGCAGGGCTTCTCATGAACCCTGCTGATGGCCTCCGCGCGACCAGCGATGTTGACCAGTTGGCCCTGTTCGAGTTCTCCGCGACGTTCTCCTCGCAAGGGCTTCGCAATGTCTTGAACAGGGCGGAACCCGGCATGAGCGAACTTGACCTGGCGCGGCATTTCGGCATGAACGGATTGCCGCTGTGCTGCCATCCGATGCTGAGTGCGGGCAAGCGCGCGTTCTTTGGCCTTCCAAGCCCGAGCCTCAACGTGATCACGCGTGGTGATCCGATAACCATGGCCTATGGCCTTTGGGGATCACTGAATGCACGCGCCGGATTTCTGGTTGAGGACGCCGGGGAACTTCCGATTGGTATTCGCGATTATGTTGACAAACTCGTCGCGCCGTATTTCGCCGCTGTGGTGGACTGGTATGAAACCCTCGCCATCGGCGCGACCGGCGGCAGCTTGTGGCAAGCGATCCATGCGCGCATTGGCGGCAGGTTCTTCAACGTGACGCTCAATCCCGGTCATCTCATCCACCTTGATGAATGGATGCATTCTCCGGTTTTCAAGGGATCGGATATTGCGCTGCGATCCGGCATGGCGATTCAGGTGGATGTCATTCCGGCGACCGGCACGGCCTATTTCACCACCAATATCGAGGACGGCATCGCCATTGCCGACGCGGCATTGCGCGATGCCTTTGAACAGAAATATCCGTCAGCCTGGGCGCGGATCGAGGCCCGGCGGCGCTTTATGATCGACGTGCTCGGCATCAGGATCAGGCCGGAGGTTTTGCCGTTCTCAAACATCCCGGCGTTCTTGCCGCCGTTCTGGCTGGCGCGTGACAAGGCGATGGTGGTGACAGGACGGTGAACCTTCATCGCGTGTTTTGCGTATCAAGCTGAAACCGGATCAAATTCCCATGCAGCGATCAACGCTTGTCGCCTACGCTTTGCCCGCCCTTCCGCTCGCAGCGCTCACACTTCCGCTGTATGTGCTGGTCCCGACATTTTATTCGGAGACCCTGGGCCTGTCGCTGGCTTCGGTAGGCGCCGCGCTGCTTTTCGTGCGTATATTTGATGCGTTGAACGATCCGCTGATCGGGTTTGTCTCGGACCGGTGGCGACCTTCTTTCGGCCGCCGCCGCGCGATGTTTGCGCTATCCCTGCCGCTCACCGCGTTGGCGGCATGGAACCTGTTTTGGCCACCGGCCGGGGTCACACCCGCGCATCTGGTGCTTTGGGGCGGGCTGCTTTCAATCGGACAGACGATGGCGCTGATCTCCTATTCCGCATGGGGGGCGGAGCTTGCGGGTGGCTATGATGAACGGGCCCGGGTCGCCGGCTACCGCGAGGGTCTGACC
>JANNRN010000417.1:0-2474 GCA_031401375.1 Phyllobacteriaceae bacterium
TCCTGCAACTGCGCCAGCGCGAATGGCAGAACGCCCTTGGTCTGGTTGATGATGGCGGCGCGATCCTGACCGGCCTGTTTGGCGGCATAGTCAATGATCTTGTTGGTGATCGACGCATCATCGAAGCGGATGGTCATGCCGATGAAGTTCAGCTGCTGCAACAGACCCAGCATGGCAAGGCCCTTGGCGGACTCATCCTGGCCCTCCATGTTCTTGTTCATCTCCTGCAGGCCCTTGACCAGCGCCGGCGTGTATCCGGAAAGATCGAACGTCATGTTCAACTTTCCAACATTGTTGATGTTGTAAGCACCCTCCGAAATGATCATGCGGCCATCGCTCGGGTTCCAGGTGCCCTTCATCTTCACGTCGCCGGAGACTTCCTTGTAGCCGAAGGCTTCAATGGTTTTTTGCGCTTCCGGATCATCTATTTTCGACAGGTCGCCCCAGAGCCCGTCAACCGACGCGTCAAAAGTGAATGCCTGGCCTTCGACATATTCGCTCATGGTTGCGCTCATGCCGTCCATCCGGAACACTTCGGCATCCTTGACCGACACTGAAAGCGGTTCAATTTCGATCGATTCGTAAAGCCCGAGCGAAGCGATCGGATCGGTTTCGTCGGCGCCCGGAATGGAATAGCCGTTGATGGAGGCGCCGCCAAACTCGAATTTGTTGTCGCCTTCGACAATGGTGGATTCCGGAGCGGCAATCGTGCCGATGTAGTAGCCGCCGCCTTCTTTCTCGCTGACGTCCTCAAGCACGACTTGCGCGATTTTGAACGGTTCCGCATCCGGAAATGTCACGCTGATGTCCTTGACCACGACATTTTCGCCATCAAGTTCGGATGATCCGACGGCCACGGGAAGCCCTTGTTTCGACAACTGGGCGATCATGGCATCGACCACGGCTTTTGCGTCAATTTCCGCCGATGCGGGAGCGCCAAGTGAAAAAGAAAGCGCGGTGGCCGAAAACAGCGTTACGCCAAATCGTCTAAGTGACATTTTATTGGTCCTCATTTACTCTTGAATTACCCCGCCGGGAATGTGGCAGAAATTTTGGGCAAGGTCCACCACCGGCGGCCAAACCATCAAACAGGTTGAATGAATTGTTACGGCCAAATTGCGGCCTTCGCATTGGCCTTTCACCACTATTGCTCCGAATCAGAGCCTGCATTAACCCCGCCTCATGTCGAAAAACGTGAATCCGCCAAATAATGGGGATGACAGGCCCGATGGCGGCGTCGAGCTGGTCGATCTGAAGACCGCGCTCGAGGAGCGCTATCTGGCTTACGCGCTGTCGACCATCATGCATCGCGCTTTGCCGGACGTGCGGGACGGATTGAAGCCGGTGCACCGCCGCATCCTGCATGCCATGCGCGTTCTGCGGCTGACGCCGGATGCCGCCTACACAAAATGCGCCCGCATCGTCGGCGACGTGCTTGGCAAGTTCCATCCGCATGGCGACCAGTCGGTCTATGACGCGCTGGTGCGCATGGCGCAGGATTTTTCCCAGCGCTATCCGCTGGTCGACGGCCAGGGAAACTTCGGCAATATCGACGGCGATAACGCCGCCGCCTACCGCTACACCGAAGCGCGTATGACGGAAGTTTCCTCGCTGCTCCTTGAAGGCATCACCGAGGACGCGGTGGATTTCCGCCCGACCTATAATGAGGAGGACGAAGAGCCGGTCGTCCTTCCCAGTAATTTTCCCAACCTGTTGGCCAACGGCTCGAGCGGCATCGCAGTTGGCATGGCGACCAGCATTGCGCCGCATAATGTGGCCGAGCTGTGCGATGCGGCGCTGCATCTGATCGACAATCCGGCGGCCGACACCGCAGCGCTTCTGCAATTTGTCCAAGGTCCGGATTTCCCGACCGGCGGCGTCTGCGTGGAGGACAAGGCTTCCATCCGCGAATCCTACGAGACGGGCCGGGGCGGTTTCCGCCTGCGCGCGCGCTGGCATGTCGAGGATCAGGGCAGGGGGACCTGGGTGATCATTGTCACCGAAATTCCTTATCAGGTTCAGAAGTCCAAGCTGGTCGAAAAGATCGCCGAACTGTTTTTGGCAAGGAAGCTGCCGCTTCTTGACGATGTGCGCGATGAATCAACCGAAGATATCAGGCTGGTTCTCATTCCCAAAAGCCGGACCGTCGCGCCGGAACTCCTGATGGAATCGCTGTTCAAGCTTTCCGAGCTCGAATTGCGTTTCCCGCTCAACATGAATGTCCTGTCGCGCGGCAAGATTCCAAATGTCCTTTCGCTTTCGCGGGTATTGAAGGAATGGCTCGACCACCGCCGCGATGTGCTGATCCGCCGGTCGAAGTTCAGACTGGGCGAAATCGAAAAGCGGCTGGAACTGCTTGGCGGCTACCTGATCGCCTATCTCAACATTGATGAAGTCATCCGCATTATCCGCGAGGAGGATCAGCCCAAACCCGTCATGATCGCGCGGTTCGGGATCAATGACGTTCAGGCCGA
>JANNRN010000418.1:0-3301 GCA_031401375.1 Phyllobacteriaceae bacterium
CCGCCGTTTGCAGGCGCTCCAATACGCGCTTGAACATCTGCCGCGACAGGCGCGGCGGCTGGCGCGCTGGCGGGCGAAGAGCGCACTTGCGCGTCAAACCGAAGTCACGCCCCGGCCCGGCCGGCTCTCGCCTTTCCGTCCCGGCTTTGCGCCGGGCTATCACCGGCACCGGCCGCAAGAGATCGATGACATCCTCGCCGACTGCCATTATTTTGCGGTTGAAGCCTGGAAAGAGCCGGACACGTCATGAGGCTTTGTGGATTGGCGAGTTCAGCGCGCGGCGGAAACGCCGGGCGGGCTTTGGCGCGGCTGCATTGGCGAGGGCAGTGTTATGGCAGCGCGCGATTGACTCTCCCTCACCTGTTTCGCTTCGCGAAACGTCCTCTCCCCGCGGGGGAGAGGGGAAGAAGAGCGCCGCTGATCTTTCGCCTCTCCCCCATGGGGAAGAGGACAGTCTTGCGCAGCAAGACAGGTGAGGGAGAATCAAAAGCGGGGGGAGATAATTATCGCCCGGAACCCGTTCACCAACTCCCCCATATCCCCTGGCATATCCGCCTCAAACCGCATGACCTTGCCGTTCGACGGATGCTTAAACGCCAGGAGCCTTGCATGCAGCGCCTGCCTCGAAAACGCATGAACCTTCGTCCGCAGCGGCTCCGGCAGTCGGTTGGCCTTGGTTCTGAACGCCGCGCCATATTCCATGTCGCCGATCAGCGGGTGGCCAATATGGGCCATGTGGACGCGGATCTGGTGGGTGCGGCCGGTTTCGAGACGGCACTCGACGAGGCTTGCCATGGGTTCGCCGTCTTTTTGTTCACCAAACCGCTCCAGAACTTCAAAATGCGTCACGGCATGGCGCGCATCGTTCTGGTTTTCCTTGACCACGGCCTGGCGCGTGCGGTCTTTCTGCGAGCGGCCGAGCGGGGCGTCGATGGTGCCCGCCACGCGCGCCGGCGCGCCCCAGACCAGCGCCACATAGGCGCGCTCCAGCTGCCCGGCCAGGCCGTGGTCGGCGAAGGCCTCCGCCAGCGCCCGGTGCGCATGATCGTTTTTGGCCACGACCATCACGCCGGTCGTGTCCTTGTCGAGCCGGTGCACAATGCCCGGCCGCTTGACGCCGCCGATGCCGGAGAGCGTGCCGGCGCAGTGGTGCAGCAGCGCGTTGACCAGCGTGCCGGTCCAGTTGCCATTGCCCGGATGCACGACGAGGCCGGCCGGTTTGTTGACGACGATCACGTCCTTGTCCTCAAACAGAATGTCGAGCGCAATGTTCTCCGCCAGCGGATCGGCGGGCGCGGGCTCGGGCATGCTCAAAAGCACGGCATCGCCTGCCTTGAGCTTCCGCTTGGCCTCTTTGACGACAGCTCCGTTGACTTCCACCGCGCCCGCCTCGATCAGCGCCTGAATACGGCTGCGCGACAGGTCCGGGCCAAGCTCGGCGGCCAGCCATTGGTCAAGCCGCTTGCCGGCGGCAGCTTCATCCGCCGTCAGCTCTTTCAATACGGCATCGTCTTCGTTATCAGGGGCGAAAGCTGCCAAGGGATTGTCCTGAATGAATAAAGTGTCCGACGAGGAAGACGAAAAGCCGCTTGATCCCGCCATGGAGAAAGTGCGCCGCAAGATGATCCGCCTGCTCGCCGTTTCCATCGGCGTGATGATGGCCGGTGTTATGGCGGTGCTTTTTGCAATTGTCTACAAAATGAACAGCCGCGCGAGCACAACGATCGAAGAGGCTTCAGGCGCGACCGGTGGCGGATTGGTTGCTTCGGGCGAAATCGTGCTGCCCGCGGGCGCTTATCTGAACGGACAGAGTTTCTCCGGCGGCCAGCTTGCCCTGGACGTGACCTTGCAGGGCGGCGCCCGCGAAATCCAGATATTTGATATCGCCCGGCAGGCCATTGTCGCACGTTATTCCGTGACGGCCAAATGATGCCAAAGCGCCTTGCACTCATTTCACTGATCGTGCGCGACTATGATGAGGCAAAAGCTTATTATCTTGAAAAGCTTGATTTTTCTCTCGTCGAAGACACCGACTTGGGTGAGGGAAAGCGATGGCTGATCGTGTCTGCCAACGGCAAGCACGGCACGAACCTGCTTTTGGCCAAGGCGAAGAACAGCGCAGAGCTTGCCGCCATCGGCAACCAGACCGGCGGCCGCGTTTTTCTTTTCATCGAGACTGACAACTTTGCGCGCGACCATGCGTCGATGCTCGCAAAGGGCGTCAAGTTCCGGGAAAGGCCCAGAAATGAAGCCTATGGCATGGTCGCCGTTTTCGAAGACTTGTACGGCAATCTTTTTGATCTGATCGAGTTTAGAAAGCCGGTCATCTGATTGCATTTGTTGGGGCTACAGACTATATCGGCGGTGCTGCGCCCATCGTCTAGCGGTCAGGACGGCGCCCTCTCACGGCGCAAACACGGGTTCGATTCCCGTTGGGCGTACCAGCCTGCGGCAGTAATATGTGTGAATGACGCTGCCATGTTAATTCAAACTTTAGTAATTTGGACGAGAACATCAGCATAAATGAATATAAAAATTTGAGGATTTTTCATCGTGTTTGCGCGTTCGTTGATTGCCATCCTGAGTGTGACCGCTTTCTCGGTTGCCTCGGCAAATGCTGGAGAAAACAACGGTGAAAGCTGGTTTTCGGGGGACTGGTACCTGACACTCGGCGCCACCGGCATGCGTGCGCCAAGCTTTGAGGGGTCAAAGGACTATCTGTTCCGCGCCTCACCGGTCATCTCATTGGGCAAAGCCGGCAAGGCGGCGCGCTTTGTCTCAAGAAATGACGGCATTTCCCTGTCGCTGATCGATAGAGGCCCATTTCGCGCTGGTCTCAATGGCGAAATCCTTTTTGGCCGTGAATCCAAAGATCAGCTCGCAGGGCTCGATCCTGTGCGCTTTGGCGGCGAAATTGGCGGATTCGCCGAGTTTTACCCCACAGATTGGCTTCGCGTACGCGGCGAAGTACGGCACGGTATCAGAACTCATGACGGAATTGTCGCCGATCTGACCGCGGACGCGTTCTACGACATAACGCCGCAAGTCAGGATTTCGGGCGGCCCGCGCGCCACATTTGCTACTTCCGGCTATTTCGAAACTTATTATGGCGTCAATGCCACGGAAGCCGCAGCTTCCGGCCTGACAGCATATGCGCCGGAGGGCGGCATGAAATCGGCGGGAGCGGGCGGCGCGGTCACCTGGAAGGTCACCGATGCCCTCACCACAAGCGCCTTTGCCGAATATGCCAAGCTGACAGGACCCGCGGCGGACTCAAGCCTTGTCAAGGAACGTGGCTCTG
>JANNRN010000419.1:0-8351 GCA_031401375.1 Phyllobacteriaceae bacterium
GATATTCGAGCAGACGCTCAATGAACTGGACGAGGCACGGGACTGGATGCTGACGCTCGGACGCAAGACGGCCGCTGAAAAGGTGGCGAGCTTTCTTTATCTGGTTGCCACGCACAACGATCCGGAACAAACGCAGACGACAGGACCCTCAACTTTCGATTTACCGCTGACGCGCGCCGACATTGCCGATTTCCTCGGGCTGACCATCGAGACGGTCAGCCGGCAATTCACCAAGCTCCGCAAGGAAGGCCTGATTGACATCGAGGGCAACCGGAAAGTCAGGGTGAAGTCGATGAACAAGCTGCGGCAAAGCGCCCGAAGCTAGCGCGTTTCCAGGAAAAGCGGCAACCGGTTTTCCTCCCGGAAATGCGCAAAAACAAGTAGTTGGAGACAGTGAGCGATTCAAGGAAACGATGACTGAGCCGAGCGGCCTATGTCATTGAAAAGACAGGTAAGCTCGATCCTCGGCGCTGCCCCTCATCCGGCCCTGCGGGCCACCTTCTCCCCGTCAGAACGGCGGAGAAGGGGTTCTCGGGCGTCTCAGACCCCGTCTCAACGCCGCTCCTGGAAATTCTTTTGGCGCGCCTTGCGTTGGACGCTGATCAGTTCTCAAGCAGTTCGTATAGATATTCGCGCTCAGTGCCGATATGGCGGCGCATGCCTTCAAAAAAGCCGCGCAGCATGTAACCGACTGTCTCGGGCTGCAAACGCTGGCGCCCGGACATCCTGATCAGTGTTTCGCTGATCTCTTCGGCGTATCCTTCGTCCTCCAGATGCTCGCCCTTGAGACGGCGAAGGCTTTCGTGAAGGGAATGCCGTTCGGGGTAGCGCTGTTCGAGCCAGGGATACAGAATTGTCTCCTCAAATCGGTGCACGCCGGAAATCAGCGGGACAATGGTGACGGCAATGTCTTCGCAGATCCCTGCATCAACAGTTCCGGGCAGCGAATCGGCGATTTCTTCGAGCGCGGCGCACAGTTGAAGAATTTCGGAATGGGCCTGTTCGATAACTTTGGCGGGCGATTCATTCCGGGTGCGGCAGAGTTGCCAACCGCCGGTTCTGTGTTGCGAAAGGGGCGGCCGCTCATCTTTCGCTTGCTTGACCATGTGACGCCTGCCTCGCTTGGAATAAGTCGATAACCAAGTTTCTTCGTCCAAAGCCGGGTGCGTTGCCTTGATATGGATCAAGGAACAAAGCGGAAGGAAGGTGCAAACAGGTGACAAGATCCCGCATGCGGCGGGACTGCACGCGTTTGCGCTGGGGACCCATCATGAACTTTGCGACCGAAACGATTGCGCTTGGCATCGCCGCCTTTCTGGCATTGCTGGGCGCCGGCTTTGCCCAGGACAGCCCTTTCCAGGCCCATATGTGGATATTGTTTTTCGTGTTGACCGGCGCGACGATCGTCTTGCTGCGTAACGGAACCTATTCGCTCGCGGCGCCGGCTCCAGTGGAATCGGAATACATGGATGGTCCCGTGCGCTATGGCGTGGTCGCCACCATGTTCTGGGGAGTGGTCGGCTTCCTTGTCGGCGTCATTGTCGCGGCGCAACTTGCCTGGCCCGATCTCAATATCGAGCCGTGGTTCAACTTCGGCCGCACGCGGCCCTTGCACACATCAGCGGTGGTTTTCGCCTTTGGCGGCAATGCGTTGCTGTGCACGTCGCTTTATGTGGTGCAGCGCACCTGCCGCGCGCGCCTGTTCGGCGGCAACCTCGCCTGGTTCGTGTTCTGGGGCTACCAGTTGTTCATCGTCATGGCGGCCACCGGGTATCTTCTGGGCATCACCGAAGCCAGGGAGTACGCCGAGCCGGAATGGTATGTCGATCTCTGGCTCACCGTAGTCTGGGTCGCCTATCTCGCGCTCTATCTCGGGACGATCTTCAAGCGCCGGGAACCGCACATCTACGTCGCCAACTGGTTCTATCTGTCATTCATCGTGACCATCGCGATGCTGCATGTGGTCAACAATCTTTCCATGCCAGTGTCGTTCCTCGGCTCGAAGAGCTATTCGCTTTTCTCCGGCGTGCAGGATGCGCTGACGCAATGGTGGTATGGCCATAACGCGGTCGGGTTCTTCCTGACGGCGGGCTTCCTTGGCATGATGTACTATTTCGTGCCCAAGCAGGCTGAGCGCCCGGTCTATTCCTACCGGCTGTCGATCATCCATTTCTGGTCGCTGATCTTTCTCTACATCTGGGCCGGTCCGCATCATTTGCACTACACCGCCTTGCCGGACTGGGCGCAGACGCTTGGCATGGTGTTCTCGATCATGCTGTGGATGCCTTCCTGGGGCGGCATGATCAACGGTCTGATGACGCTGTCCGGCGCATGGGACAAGCTGAGGACGGATCCCATCTTGCGCATGATGGTGCTGGCCATCGCCTTCTACGGCATGTCGACCTTTGAAGGTCCGATGATGTCGATCAAGGCGGTGAATTCACTGTCGCATTACACTGACTGGACGATCGGTCACGTCCATTCCGGCGCACTTGGCTGGGTCGGCATGATTTCATTTGGCGCGCTTTATTTCCTGACGCCAAAACTGTGGAACCGGGAGCGGCTATATTCGCTGCGCCTTGTCACCTGGCACTTCTGGCTCGCCACGCTCGGCATCGTGCTTTACGCCGCCGTGCTTTGGGTCGCAGGCATCCAGCAGGGTCTGATGTGGCGCGAATACGATGAGCAGGGGTTCCTCGTTTACTCCTTCGCGGAGTCGGTCGCGGCCTTGCACCCCTATTATGTGCTGCGCATGATCGGCGGTCTTCTTTACCTCATTGGCGGTCTGGTCATGGCGTGGAACATCACCATGACCATCCTTGGCCACACGCGCGAAGAACTTGCGATCGGCGGCCCTGTCACTCAAATGCAGCCTGCGGAATAGGAACTGACAATGGCTATTCTCGACAAACACAAGACAATTGAACGCAACGCGACACTGCTTCTGGTGTTGTCGCTCCTGGTCGTGGCGATTGGCGGCATCGTGGAAATCGCGCCGCTGTTCTACCTGCAGAACACCATTGAAAAGGTGGACGGCATGCGGCCTTATTCACCGCTCGAACTGGCGGGCCGCGACATCTATGTCCGTGAAGGCTGCTATACTTGCCACAGCCAGATGATCCGGCCTTTCCGCGATGAAGTCGAACGCTATGGACACTACTCGCTGGCGGCGGAATCGATGTATGATCACCCGTTCCAGTGGGGTTCGAAGCGCACCGGGCCGGATCTGGCCCGGGTCGGAGACCGCTATTCCAACGAATGGCACGTTCAGCATCTCATTGAGCCAAGGTCCGTCGTGCCGGAGTCGATCATGCCGAGCTATTCGTTCCTGAAGACCACGCCGCTTGTCATCAACAATATCGCCGGTCACCTTAACGCCAACCGCGTGGTCGGCGTTCCGTATTCCGACGACATGATCGCCAATGCCGCGACCGATCTTGGCGCGCAGGCCGATGCCGATGCTGACCCGACGGCGCTTCTGGGCCGCTATCCCAAGGCCAAGACGGGTGACTTCGATGGCAATCCGGCCGTGCTTTCCGAGATGGACGCGTTGATTGCCTATCTGCAGATGCTCGGCACCCTGGTTGATTTTTCCACTTACAATGCCGCTGCCGGTGAAAGGTAGGAGGAGAAGATGGACTATCACATTCTCCGCGCAATCGCCGACAGTTGGGGCCTGCTCTTGATGATGATCTTCTTCATTGGCGTCGTGCTTTTCGCCTTTCGCCCCGGCAGCCGCAAGACCGCTGACGATGCGGCCAACATCCCGTTCAAGGAAGACTGATCATGGATGACAAGAATATTGACGAAGTCACCGGCGTATCGACCACCGGACATGAATGGGACGGAATCAGGGAACTCAACAATCCGATGCCGCGCTGGTGGCTGTGGACCTTCTATGCCACGATCGTCTGGGCGCTTGCCTACACAATCGCCTATCCGGCATGGCCGATGGTAAGCTCGGCCACCAAGGGCTGGCTGGGCTATTCCAGCCGGGGCAGCCTGAAGGAGGAACTTGCCGTGGCAGAGACTGCCAAGTCGGAGTTTCGCAGCATCATTGCCCAAAAGCCGCTTGCCGACATCGTTGCCGACGACAAGCTGCGGACCTTCGCCATTTCCGCGGGCTCAGCCGCTTTCAAGGTCAATTGCATCCAGTGTCATGGCACGGGAGCGCAGGGATCGTCCGGCTATCCAAACCTGAACGATGACGATTGGCTGTGGGGCGGCAAGCTGGAGGACATCCACACAACCATTACCCATGGCGTCCGGTTTGCAACGAACCCTGACACACGCACCTCGGAAATGTCCAAATTCAATGAGATCCTCAAACCTGAGGAAATCGCGCAGGTCGCGGCGTTTGTGATCAACTTTCAGACACCACAAGAGGATGCGGCGGCAGTGGCGGCCGGCAAGGAATTGTACGCGCAGAACTGCGTGTCGTGTCACGGCGACGATGCCAAGGGCAATCGCGAATTTGGCGCCCCCAATCTTACCGACGCGGTGTCGCTTTACGGATCGACCCCTGAGTTGATAACGGCGCAGATCAATGCGTCCCGTCACGGGGTAATGCCGGCTTGGGGAGCACGGCTCGGTGACACAATGGTCAAGGAGCTGGCGGTGTTCGTCCACTCGCTTGGCGGCGGCGAATAGGCATGTGTCCTGATCGGAACTTTTGTGCTTGAAGCTGTAGACAAGAAGATTGAGGAGATTGGCCGCATCGATGTCGAGGCGGTCAATTCCGCGCGCGTCAGGCAGCCGCTCTATGCCGCCCGCCAGAAGATATTCCCCAAGCGCGCTTCAGGCAGCTATCGCCGGTTCAAATGGCTGATCATGCTGGTCACGCTGGGGATTTACTATCTGACCCCTTGGATCAGGTGGGACCGCGGGCCGTATGCCCCTGACCAGGCGGTGCTCATCGACATCGCCAACCGGCGCTTCTATTTCTTCTTCATCGAAATCTGGCCGCAGGAATTCTACTATATTGCCGGGCTTCTGGTGATGGCGGGGTTCGGTTTGTTTCTGGTCACGTCGGTCGTCGGGCGCGCCTGGTGCGGCTATACCTGCCCGCAAACGGTCTGGGTTGACCTGTTTCTGGTGGTTGAACGCGCCATCGAGGGGGACAGGAACGCGCGCATCAAGCTGGAATCGGCCCGTTGGACCGCCGACAAGATTTTCAAGCGCGTTTCCAAGCACGCGGCCTGGATTCTTATCGGAATTGTGACCGGGGGCGCATGGATATTCTATTTTGCCGATGCGCCGAAACTGCTTGACAGTTTCATTCACGGCGACGCGCCGCCGATCGCTTACATCACGGTCGCGATCATGACCGCAACGACTTACGTTTTTGGCGGGCTGATGCGCGAGCAGGTCTGCACATACATGTGTCCGTGGCCGCGCATTCAGGCGGCGATGCTTGACGAGAACTCGCTGACCGTCACCTACAATGACTGGCGCGGCGAGCCGCGCACGCATGGGTCCAAGAAGGCAGCGGCGGCAGGCATTGTGGGCGGCGACTGCATTGACTGCAACGCCTGTGTCGCTGTCTGCCCGATGGGCATCGACATACGCGACGGACAGCAGCTGGAGTGCATTACCTGCGCGCTGTGCATTGATGCGTGCGATGCCGTCATGGACAAGATTGGAAAAGAGCGCGGGCTGATTTCCTATGCGACGCTGGCCGATTATCAATCCAACATGGCGCTTGCAACGGCTGGGGGCACCGGGACGATTGATCCGAAAAAAGTCCGTGGCACGGACGGAAAATTCCTGGGCGCGGTCGAGCATTTCCATGTCAACAAGATATTCAGGCCAAGAGTGCTGATGTACATGGCGGTGTTTGCGGCGATGGGGATTGGCCTTCTGGTGACGCTGTTTTCGCGCGACCGGCTTGAACTCAATGTGCTGCGCGACCGCAACCCGCAATTTGTGGTGCTTTCCGATGGTTCAATCCGCAACGGCTATACCGTGAAGATCCTCAACATGGTTCCGCTCAAGCGCGAGATGGAACTTGTCATTGAGGGGCTTGACGGCGCCACGATGGTCGCCGAGCCTGCCGATCAGCCTGAAGGGCGCGCGATCAGGCTCAGCGTCGATCCGGACCGGGCACAGGCCGTTCGCATTTTTGTGAAACAGTCGAAAGAGGCAAGCAGACCGGGGGCAACAAAGTTCCGGTTCGTCATCAATGACGCCACGCTCGGCGAAAGCGACAGCTATCAAGCGACATTCAGCACTCCGGAGGCGGCGCAATGAAACAGGCGGCAGGCATGCGACGCGAGTTCACCGGCAGGCACATGCTGATCATCATGCTGATGTTCTTCGGCGTGGTCATTACCGTCAATCTCATCATGGCGACTTTCGCGCACACGAGCTGGACCGGCTTGGTCGTGCACAATTCCTATGTCGCAAGTCAGGAGTTCAATGAGAAGGCGCAGGCCGGCAAACGGCAGAGCGCACGCCACTGGAAACATCTGGTCAGTTTCGAGCCGGGCCGGGTGAGCTACCGCCTCAATGACGGTGCGGGCAGTCGCATCCATGTCAACTCGGTGACGGTGACATTGCGGCGTCCGGCCCATGAAGGGGAAGACACGCGCATTGAGCTTCAACGGTTGGAAGACGGTTCCCTTGCCAAGGATTTCCGTGTTCGCGACGGAATCTGGATTGTGGAAACCAGCGCCGACTTCGGTGAAGCAGAGCCTTACATCACCAGCGAACGGGTCGTCCTCAAGGGGGGTGCCGTGCGATGAGTTGCTGTGCGCCGGGAGCCGAACAGGGACTACCTGCCGGTCCGTCCGCCGATGAAATCCGACTGTCGAGCCGGTCCGTTGGCGATGGCCTCATGCAGACCTGGCTTTCGGCGCCCGACATCCATTGCGGGCTGTGCATCTCCACAATCGAGCGGGCGCTGGGCAGGCTGCAAGGCATTGATGAGGCACGGGTCAACCTGTCAACAAGGCGGGTGTCGGTGCGCTGGCGCGATGGCGAAACACTGCCGCCGATTGCGCAGACATTGGCGGGAATCGGCTATCCGGCGCATATCGTTGACTTTTCGGGAGAAGAAAAAGACCCCGCCCTTGCAGAACTGATCCTGGCGCTGGCGGTTTCAGGTTTTGCCGCGGGAAACATCATGCTGCTGTCGGTCTCCGTCTGGTCAGGCGCGGAAGCGGCGACACGCGACCTCTTCCACTGGATATCGGCGCTCATTGCCATTCCGGCGCTGGCTTTTGCCGGGCGTATTTTTTTCCGCTCCGCCTGGAATGCGCTTCGCCATGGCCGCATGAACATGGATGTGCCGATCTCGCTCGGCGTGCTGATGGCGTTTGGCCTCAGCCTTTATGAAACGGCGACGCATGGTCACTATGCGTATTTTGACGCCGCGGTGACATTGCTGTTTTTTCTACTGATCGGGCGCACGCTTGATCATGTCATGCGGGAAAAGGCACGCGATGCGGTCAAAGGGCTGGCGCGGATGGCGTCGCGCGGCGCGATGGTTCTGCAGGAGGATGGCACGCGCCGCTATCTGCCGGTTGAAGACATCCGCGCCGGCATGACGATCCTGCTTTCCATGGGCGAAAGAGTGCCGGTTGACGGGGAAGTGATCAGCGGATGCTCGGAAATCGACACGTCGATTGCCACGGGGGAAAGTGCGCCACGCGCTGTCAAGGCGGGTGACAAACTCGTCGCCGGCATGCTCAATCTCAATGGTGCGCTCGAGATCCGGGCAAATGCGGCGGCACAGGATTCCTTCCTTGCCGAAATGGTCAGGTTGATGGAAGCGGCGGAAGGCGGCAGGGCGCGCTACCGGCGCATCGCTGATCGCGCTTCAGCGATGTATTCGCCGGTGGTGCACCTGGCGGCGCTCATGACATTTGCGGGCTGGATGCAGGTGACCGGCGATGTGCATTCGTCGCTGACAACGGCGATTGCGGTTTTGATCATCACCTGCCCTTGCGCCCTTGGCCTCGCAGTGCCGATCGTGCAGGTCATGGCGGCGCGGCGGCTCTACGAGAACGGCATCATGCTCAAGGATGGCGCGGCGCTCGAACGTCTTGGCGAGGCGGATTGCGTCTTGTTTGACAAGACCGGGACACTGACGCTCGGCAAGCCGCGCCTGGTCAATGGCACAGAGATCAACGACGACAGCATGGCCATTGCGGCGGAGCTGGCGGCGGCATCGCGGCATCCGTTTTCCGCTGCAATCGTGGCTGCCGCGGGTCCTGCGCACCGGTCGTTCCGGTTCGACGCGCCCGCTCAGGAGATTCCCGGACTGGGTCTTGAGGCAAGGATTGGCAACGATGTCTATCGCCTTGGCCGCGCGTCCTTTGCGCTGCCGCAAGCGCTTGGCGCCGAGATGG
>JANNRN010000420.1:0-4391 GCA_031401375.1 Phyllobacteriaceae bacterium
CAATTTGCATCCGCTGATTTTGTATGACGCCAACAAGCCCGGTGAACTTGAAAGCGCCGAGGATTTTGGCGCCGACATCCTGCGGCTCTGCGTCGAAGTCGGCGGTGTTTCAACCGGCGCACCGATGCGGCGCTTGGAGCCATGGCCGATAATTTCCAACGGCGTTTGCGCGGTGAGCGCGGATTGGACAGCGGCGAGGACGTCGGCGGGGGTCATGGCGCGGGTTTGGCGCGAGGCGCCCCCCTCTGCCCGCCGGCATCTCCCCCGCAAGGGGGGAGATCACCACCTCTTGCTCCGCTGGAAAATGTGCGAAAAGGCGACGCGTATGATCTCCCCCCTCGCGGGGGAGATGTCCGGCAGGACAGAGGGGGGCGCTCAGGCGAGACGCGTATCGCAATGGCGCTCATCAAAACCTCGGAATATCAGGATAGGCCATCCGCCCGCCGTGAATGTGCATCCGGCCCAATTCCGCGCAGCGCCGCAATTGCGGAAAAACCTTGCCGGGATTGAGCAAATGGTTCGGGTCAAAAGCGCATTTGACCCGCATTTGCGTATCAAGATCGGTTTCGTTGAACATCACCGGCATCAGGTCGCGCTTTTCAACGCCGACGCCGTGCTCGCCGGTCAAAACACCGCCGACTTCGACGCAGAGCCGCAAGATGTCGGCGCCAAAATCCTCGGCGCTTTCAAGTTCCCCGGGCTTGTTGGCGTCATACAAAATCAGCGGATGCAAATTGCCGTCACCCGCATGGAAGACATTGGCGACACGCAGGCCATATTTTGCCGACATTTCGCGCATGCCGCGCAGGACCCGCGGCAATTGCTTGCGCGGAATGGTGCCATCCATGCAGTAATAGTCCGGCGAAATGCGCCCGGCTGCGGGAAAGGCTGCCTTGCGCCCGGCCCAGAACATGAGCCGTTCGTCCTCGCTGCTGGAGACTTTCAACGTCGTCGAGTTGTTGCGGGCGGCAATCTCGGACACCCGCCAGAGCAGGTCATCGACCTCGGCTTCCGGCCCGTCAAGTTCGACAATCAACAGGGCTTCAACATCGCGCGGATAGCCGGCATGGACGAAATCCTCGGCTGCGTTGATGGCGGGGCGGTCCATCATTTCCATGCCTCCCGGGATAATCCCGGCACTGACAATGTCGGCAACGCATTGCCCTGCCTCTTCACTCGAGGCAAAACCGATCAGCGCCGCGCGCGCTGTTTCCGGCTTTTGCAGGATGCGGACCGAGACTTCGGTTATCACGGCGAGCAGTCCTTCTGAACCGGTCATCAAGCCGAGAAGGTCATAGCCTTCCGAGTCCAGATGCCTGCCGCCAAGGCGCATGACATCACCATTGATCAACACCATCTCCACGCCCAGAACGTTTGATGCCGTGAGCCCGTATTTCAGCGAATGCACGCCGCCGGAGTTTTCGGCGACATTGCCGCCGATGGAACAGGCGATCTGCGACGAGGGGTCGGGCGCGTAATAGAAGCCATGTTCTTCGACCGCACGGGTTATTCCAAGATTGGTCACACCCGGCTGGGCAACCACGACGCGGTTGACCAGATCGATGTCAAGGATGCGGTTGAAACGCGACATGACGAGAAGCACGGCATCGGCGAGCGGCAGAGCGCCGCCCGACAACGAGGTTCCCGAGCCGCGCGGCACCACCTTGATTTTCTCGCGGTCGCAATATTTCAGGATACGGGACACTTGCGCCACCGTCTGCGGCAGCACAACCACCATCGGCATCTGGCGGTACGCGGTCAGCCCGTCGCTTTCAAACACCCGCATGCCGGTTTGCGTGTCCACCACACCCTCCCCCGGCACAATGTCGCGCAATTGCGCAATGATTTCCTCGCGCTTTAGCAGCGTCGCAGCATCAGGTTTTGGCATCATGAGCGAGGTCATCAGGGGCTCCGGTCAATTGAGCCCGTAGTTTGGAGGCACGACTATAGGGCGTCAATGGCCCAGCGGCCTAATGTGCAGAGCTTTACCGAAGCGGCGCTCGCTTGCTGAAGTCAGCGGGGAATAGAGCGCAAACATGATCAGCTCTGGAAGCGCCTGGGCACTTCGCCGGTCGGCGAGTTGGGTCCTGCAAGCGGAGCGATCAATTCCACCATGGCGACCTTGATGAGATAGGTGAGAAAGTGACGCTTTTGGTTCGTCGATGTCCGTGCGACATCGGAGAGAGCTGCCAGCATTCTTGCGGTTTCATCCGCTTCGGGGTCGCTGGCTGCCACAGTTGTTTCCCACGCAATCACGTCATCGCCACTAAACATACCCTTCCTAATGAAGTTGCAAACAACAAAAACAATTTCAGGTTGTAAATCAACGCACCGGTTTGAAATCCGGCGATCTCCTGACGCTCGCAAGGATCACCAGGCGTCAGGCGGAAAGAGCCCGGTTGACGAGGCGTTCAGTGCTCGCCGTGCCGGCGGCGAATCCGGCGGACAATGAGCCAGATGGCGATGAGGGCAACCGGCCCGAACCAAGCGGTCAGCGTCGACGATTTGATGCCAGGCAATTTCTCTTCAAATTCTTTGGCAAGATGAGAGAACAATCCGACTGCATAATAGGCAACCCCGCCACCGACCGGCCTCTACAGTCTGCTGCAGCCTCAATCGCTGGCGGGCGCGGCAATCCACGGGACATGGGTCCCTGTTGAATGGCGCAGAGCAGAGTGCCGGCGTTTGGGGATTCAGCCTCCACGTCACCATCAATTGACAATTGAAAGCAACCGCATTTTGATGGCGGCGGGGCGTTTGCTTATGGCAGGTGCAGCAAGTGGTTTGTTTTCACCCATTCAAGATCGCCGCTTTGGCCGCAGCCCTCACTGCGGCGGCAGCTTCGTTTTCCATGCCCGCTGCGGCGCAGAGTGCGGAGGCCGACTTCCAGCTTCTGAACCAGATTTTCGAAGCGTCCAACTCGATCGAGTCGGACGAGCCTGAAATCGCGCGTGAGGCCTACAAGACTTGCACGGCACTCGGCAGGGAGCTTGCGGCGCGCAAGGACATGGAAGCTGGCGTGAGAAGTTATTTCGAAGCCGAGATTGAGGGCTGCCTGTCCTACGCCATGTATCATGGCGAATTTTCGGACGAGACCGGCGACAAATGCAGCCACCATTTCACCCATGCTGAAAAGCTGGCGGAGGCGATCCGCTCAGCGCAGAACAAAAAGGGCGTTCAGCAGGAGCAGCTCACTAACCTGCGAGATAGCCTGCAGAGGGCGGGCGAAGTCGGGCCGCAACATTATGGCTGCACGGGCGATTATGCCAGACTGATACAGTCCCTGCCCGCCACCGATGCAGTTGCACCCGTGGTCGAAGCAGGTATTCCAAATAAGGAGATCATGGACCAAATCTCCAGCACCACATATGGGATCACAGATAAGGATTCGGCCGAATGGCTGCGCAAATGCAGGAGTTTTTCGGCGGCCGTCGCAAACCATGCGGGGTTGAACGCCATAGAGCGCGCCTATTTCGACGGGCAGATCGAAAACTGCATCGCAACCACAATGGCGAGGGGCAACATGTCGGACGAGACAGGAGATGTGTGCTTCCATCATCATCTGTTTGCGTCGAGACTTGCCGAAACACTGACCCTTGATACGAAAGCGGCGTTTCTTGACAGCGGCTTCCGCGAATATGTGTCGGAAGAGATAAAGACTGCCGCCAGACAGGGGCCCGGCATGGGCTGCAAGCAGGACTATGAGGCGCTCAAGCCGAAGTAGGCTCGGGGCTGGCCCGCATTTTGCGGCTTCCCGCTCATGGGGCGCAGTGCGAAGGTGGCAGGACGGTCAGCCGCGCATGCCGCCCTTGGCATCTTGGCGAAATCCTTGGCGGAAACTCCAGAAGATCAAGATCACTCCCCGCCACAGGCTTTGACAAATTGCTTGACGGCGTCCGCACCCTCGCCGTACTCGCCTTCCGTCAGAGCCTCTTTCATGCCGTCCGCCTTGACGATCATCACGGGTTTGCCTGTGGACAGCACGTCGAAGAGTGGATCGTCAAGCGAGACGTCGGTCGCAAGTTCGATGCCTCCGGTCAGTTCGGAATCGACGCTCTGCTTCGAAATGCCTTTCACCGACGCGGTCTTGCCGGCGCTTTCGAGCATGACGGACATTGACTCGCCTTCGCCCTCCCCCATGAATCCGGGGGTAGCGGGAGCGCCAAAGCTCAGTATGACGCGGTTGCCGGGCGCGCACTGGGCGCGAAGGCTGGCGTCGGATTCCGACTCGGTGGAACGCGCCTCCAGAAAAGGATACGACGACAACGACCATTCGACTTTTTCCGCCAGAGCACCGCCGGCGCCGAGCGACGCCAGGACGTGCAACAACATGAACACTTTCGCGCGAGACATGGCTTTATCCATTTGCTCTACTCACCAGCGTCCGCGAT
>JANNRN010000421.1:0-6537 GCA_031401375.1 Phyllobacteriaceae bacterium
CTTGCCAAGCGGAATTGAATAATAGCCAATCGGAACCTCGCCGGCCGGGTGCTTCGCCCAGGTTTCAATCGGTTTCTCATAGTGTCCGTCAAACGGCCCGGCATAGAGGCGCTTGGGTTCGAAAAACAGCACCGGATCATCGTCTTCGATGGCGCTGATCAACAAGCCTTTAGCATCGTAAGGATTCGATGGGATCACGGTTTTCAGGCCGCACACATGGGTGAACAGGCCTTCCGGGCTTTGGCTGTGGGTCTGACCCCCGAATATGCCGCCGCCATAAGGCGCGCGCACCGTGATCGGCGCATGGAATTCGCCCGCCGAGCGGTAGCGCAGACGCGCCGCTTCCGAGACAATCTGGTCAAACGCCGGATAAATATAGTCGGCAAACTGGCATTCGACCACCGGGCGCAAACCATAAGCGCCCATGCCGATCGCCACGGCAATCTGGCCGCTTTCGGCAATGGGTGCATCAAACACCCGCTGTTCGCCGTAGCGCTGCTGCAATCCGTCGGTGACGCGGAACACGCCGCCGAAGAAGCCGACATCCTCGCCGAAAATCAGCACATCGGGATTGCCCTCCAGCATGACATCCATGGCGGAGTTGAGCGCCTGGATCATGTTCATGACGGTCATGACTTGCCTCTTTTCGAGGCGGCATGCACGCGCAGCAGTTCCCCCTGTTGTTCGCGAAGGTGCCAGGGCATTTCCTTGTAGACATCATCAAACATCGAACCTGGATCATGAAAAGGACCGCCGCCATGAACGCCGTGCTGCTGCGCCTGCTTGTTGGCCGCGTCAACCTCTCTTTCAACCTCAACGATAAGTGCCGCCTGCCGTGCCTCGTCCCATTCTCCAAGTTGAATGAGATGCGCCTTGAGACGGTCAACCGGGTCACCCAGCGGCCAATGCTGATATTCATCGCCGGGCCGGTAGCGGCTCGGATCATCGCTGCTCGAATGCGGCGCGGCGCGATAGGTGAAATGCTCGATAAGCGTTGGCCCGTGATTGGTGCGGGCGCGCTCCGCCGCCCAGCTTGTCACCGCATGCACAGCCAGAAAATCATTGCCATCAACGCGAATGCCCGGAAAACCAAAGCCGACGGCGCGCGAGGCAAAGGTGGTCTCCTCGCCGCCCGCCACGCGCTGGCTGGAGGAAATGGCCCATTGGTTGTTGACCAGATTGAAAACCACCGGCGCGCGGTACACCGCCGCAAAAGTCAGCGCCTGATGAAAATCGCCTTCCGCCGATGCGCCCTCGCCGATCCAGGCTACGGCGATCCTGGTGTCGCGCTTATAGGCCGAGGCCATTGCCCATCCAACGGCTTGGGGAAACTGCGTGCCAAGATTGCCCGAGATCGAAAAAAAACCCGCCTCGCGCACCGAATAAAGCACCGGCAATTGCCGCCCCTTCAACCGGTCGCGCGCATTGGCGAAGATCTGGCACATCAGGTCGATGATCGGCCAGTCGCGCGCGATCAACAGACCCTGCTGGCGATACGAAGTGAAACACATGTCGTCGCGGTTGAGCGCCATCGCCTGCGCCACCGCGATGGCCTCTTCGCCGGTTGACTTCATGTAGAACGGCGTCTTGCCCTGGCGCTGCGCCTTGAGCATGCGGTCATCGAATGTCCGCGTGGTCAGCATATGGCGCAGGCCCTTTCGCAAGGTGTCCGCGTCGAGTTTTGGGTCCCACGGACCGACTGCTATGCCCTTGTCATCGAGAACACGCACCAGGCCGTAGGCAAGATCGCGGGTCGCCGATGCCTTGGCGTCTGTCCTCGGGCGTTTGGCCTCGCCTGCTGGCGGCAGGTTGAGATAGCTGAAATCCGCCACGTCGCCGGGCCTGAACTGAGTTTCCGGAATATGCAGGTGCAGTGGGGAACCGTGTTTCATGAGGCCCGCTCTCGTTGCCGGATACAACATGCTACTCCCGAATTGAGTCTGTCCGCAATCGGCGTATGATCGAAACAGTTGAGGTTTCGCCGAGCCAAATGCGGGTTTGGCGACGGCTTTTTACGCCGGTGAAACGCTGCGGGAATGCACGGAATGTACGAAGCGGGTTTGAGTTTTGCACTGGGTGATGACGTGGAGATGTTGCGCGAGGCCGTGCGCCGTTTCGCCCGCGAGCGTGTGGCGCCGCTTGCCGCGGAAATTGACCGCAGCAACCAGTTTCCCGCGCATCTGTGGAAGGAAATGGGCGACCTTGGAATTCTCGGGGTCACAGCCGATAGCGCGTATGGCGGCGCCGGTCTTGGTTATCTCGCCCATTGCATCGTCATGGAGGAGTTGAGCCGGGCGTCGGCGTCGGTGGCGCTGTCTTATGGCGCGCATTCCAACCTTTGCGTCAACCAGATCAACCGCAACGGATCGGTCGAGCAGAAGCAGCGCTTCCTGCCAAAACTCATTTCGGGGGAACATGTCGGCGCGCTCGCCATGTCCGAGCCCGAGGCGGGTTCTGACGTCGTTTCGATGAAATTGCGCGCGAAAAAGCACAATGACTGTTACATCCTCAATGGCCGCAAGATGTGGATCACCAACGGCCCGGACGCCAACACGCTGGTTGTCTATGCCAAGACCGATCCTGAGGCGGGATCCAAGGGAGTTACCGCGTTTCTGGTTGAACGGACCATGGCGGGTTTTGCGTCTTCGCCCAAGCTCGACAAGCTCGGCATGCGCGGCTCCAATACGTGCGAACTGGTTTTCACCGATTGCGAAGTGCCCTTCGAGAACCGGTTGGGCGAAGAGGGCGAAGGCGTGCGCATCCTGATGTCCGGCCTTGATTACGAACGGGTCGTGCTCGCCGCCGGCCCGCTCGGCATCATGGCCGCTTGTCTCGATGCCGTGGTTCCGTACCTGCATGAACGCAAGCAATTTGGCAAAGCCATTGGCGAATTTCAGTTGATGCAGGGAAAGCTCGCCGACATGTACACGACGATGAACGCCGCCCGCGCCTATGTCTATGCCGTCGCCAATGCGTGCGACCGCGGCGAGACCGCGCGCAAGGACGCGGCAGGCTGCATTCTCTATGCGGCCGAACGCGCGACCCAAATGACGCTGGACGCCATTCAGGCGCTCGGCGGCAATGGCTACACCAATGACTATCCGGTGGCGCGCCTGCTGCGCGATGCCAAACTCTACGAAATCGGCGCCGGCACCTCCGAAATCCGCCGCATGCTGATCGGCCGCGAGATTTTTCAGGAAACGGTGTAGGCCGTGAACGCAGAAACCTGCGGAATGTCCCGATGACCTGCCGGCTTCCGTTTGCAGCCGCGAGCCGGCCTTCCCTCTGATCCGGCTTCAGTTCCGGGGACGGCCAGAAGCGGAAGTTCTGGTGAAGACGGATTGAGTGGCGGCAATGCGGACAAGGCGGCCAAGGCAAACTGCCGCGCGTTTTCGATTTGTGACAGGTGACACAAGGAATGTCTCTTGCCGAGACAGGTCTTTGGTGAACAAGCGACTACTCTCTTGGCCCACAGTCCGTCGCTGGCCTTTCAGCGGCTGGCTAACCGGCGAAGCAGTTTCGAACCCTCCCGATAACCTTGGCGCTGCCTTCAAGGTCATACTTTACATTTAAACCGTCAGACGTGAGATCGATCGTGTGCCCATTCTCGATGAGTCCCAACAGAGATATCTTGTCAAGATTTTCAATCTCCAGAACTGTCTGGCTCTTGGCTTCGGCGGCAATATGAAGTTGGGGATAGAAATCGACCAGCGCAACCATGGCGTAACGGCGGGAAGGTGGCAGCCGCCAGCCGGGATTTGACAATCTCAGGTGCCAGTTCCCGTCGCCTCGTTTTGCCAGCGTAAACGCGGTGCCATCGCTAAACGTCGTTCGGGCCCAACACTCTTCAAGACCATTACTGCCCTGACCAGTTTCGATGCCCCCATTCCAGCGGCCGTCCACAAACGGGATCGTAGACTCCCCGCTTGCATTCGCGAAGTTGAGCAGAAGGCCTATGAAGAGTACCGCGACGAACAATCGTTGGTACATTGCCGAAGTTCCCGGGAGTTGGGTTCGATTGCATTCCTGCAAAACCCTAGCCCTTGAAACCATAAGATTGCAATAGCAGCGCCCCCGATCAATCTACTGCTTTGGATCATTCGCGTCGATTTGGCAGCTTCGGCTCATGCCCGGTTATCAGGCAATTCCGGAAGTAATGGTTTGATTTTGATGAGGGTGTGTTGGCAGTGATTCAAGCTCGCAAGCGGGAGCCGCGAATCTTGCGCCATGACACGGTCGCGATGAACTCCACTGCCTTCATCACGCTGGCGTCAATCCGCGTTTGGCTATGCGTTCACGCCCTGATCAGCCCGGCTTCTGCCAGCTTCCGTCAAGCAGCTTGATGATGGCGGAGAAGTCTTTGGCGGCGCCGCCGAGATTGACGAAGTTCTGGTAGAGGCTTTCGGCCAAGGCGCCCATCGGCACGCTCGCGCCTGCTGTCTGCGATGCTTCCATGGCAAGCTTGAGGTCTTTGAGCATGAGCGCCGCCATGAACCCGCCCTCATAGTCGCGGTTGGACGGTGCGGAGGGCACCGGGCCGGGCACCGGGCAATAGCTGGTCATTGCCCAGCATTGTCCCGACGCCTTGGAACTGATGTCGAAGAACACCTGCGGATCAAGGCCGAGCCCGATGGCGAGATTGAACGCCTCGGCGGTGGCGATCATCGATGCGCCAAGCAGCATGTTGTTGCAGATTTTGGCGGCCTGGCCCGAGCCGGACGGTCCCGCATGGATCACCGCCTTGCCCATCGCCGCCAAAAGGGGCTCGGCCATGGCAAAGCCTGTCGCGGTGCCGCCGACCATGAAGGTCAGCGTGCCGGCAATGGCGCCGCCGACGCCGCCGGAGACCGGCGCATCGACCATTTCGATGCCGTGGCGCTTCGCCGCCTCGCCCACCGCCCGCGCGCTTGCCACATCCACGGTCGAACAGTCGATCAGGACGGCCTCGCGGGAAGCGGCAGCGAACACTTCTGCTTCATAGACGCTGCGCACCTGCGCGCCCGTTTGCAGCATGGTGATGACGGCATCTGCGCCCGACACCGCCTCCTTCACCGACGCGGCACGGGCGGCGCCGATTTCACTGGCGCGGGCAAGCGCTGCCTCCGACACGTCAAAGCCCCGCACCTGATGGCCGGCCTTGACCAGATTGGCGGCCATGCCCGCACCCATATTGCCCAGTCCGATGAAGGCTATCTTCGTCATCGCGTCCTCATTTCCCGGCGAACACCGGTTTGCGCTTCTCGATAAACGCCGCCATGCCCTCCTTGCGGTCGTCCAGGGCAAAAAGGCTGTGAAACAACCGCCGCTCGAACAATATCCCTTGCGAAAGCGAGGTTTCCAGCGCGACGTTGACCATTTCCTTGTTGGCCATCACCGCCAGCGGCGCCATGCCGGCAATTTTCTTGGCCGCCGCCATCGCCTCCTCGATGAGGCTGCCCGCCGCAACAACGCGGCTGACAAGGCCCGCCCGTTCAGCCTCCGCCGCATCCATCATCCGGCCCGTCAGCAACATGTCCATCGCCTTCGATTTGCCCACCAGCCGCGTCAGCCGCTGCGATCCACCGATCCCCGGCGCGACGCCCAGCGTGACTTCCGGCTGACCGAACCTGGCGTTGTCCGCGGCAATGATGAAATCACACATCATGGCAAGTTCACAGCCGCCGCCGAGCGCAAAGCCCGCCACCGCCGCGATGACCGGTTTGCGAATGCGCGAGATGAGATCGAACTCGGCAAAGAAATTGCCGGATAGCATGTCCGCCACGGTCTTGTCCGCCATTTCCTTGATATCGGCGCCCGCGGCAAACGCCTTTTCCGATCCAGTGATCACCGCGCAGCGCAAGTTGGCGTCGGCCTCGTAGGCGGTGAGAGCCGCCAATAACTCACGGCCGAGCATGGCGTTGATCGCGTTCAGCGCCGCCGGGCGATTGAGCCGTATGAGTAAAACCGCGCCATCTGTCTCGGTCAAAAGCGTTTCGTAATTGTCCATCCTCATTCCTTCCAAAGTGCTGTCCATTCCGCGCCAACCGGCAATGGCGCAAAGATCGCGTCGATCTCGCCGTCGCTGACATCCTCAAAGCGCGGCGGTGTCCATGCCGGCCGATTGTCCTTGTCAATGACGAAAGCGCGCACCCCCTCGATGAAATCGGGCTTTTCGATCAACCTTGTGGCCATGCGAAATTCCATCCGCATGTTGTCGGAAAATCGCGTAAACTTGCGGCCCAGACTGAGTTGGCGCAAGGCCACCTTGCAGGAGCGCGGCGACTTTTTTTCAATCTGCGCCAACTGCTCCGCCGCCCAGGGCGACGGATCGGCCTTCAATGCCGCGATGATGTCTTCGACCCGGTCAGCGGCAAAAAATCTGTCGATCGCGTGACTGTGCCCGTCAATGCCCGCCGTCGGCGGCGGGATCGCCGCATCGCTCAAGATGGCATCAATGGCGTCAGGGCGACTGGCGATGCGCGCTTTCACCTGCGCCAACGCATCATGCGGCAGATAGTGCGTCGCCAATCCCACGTTCATGCAATCAGCGCCGTTGAG
>JANNRN010000422.1:0-13869 GCA_031401375.1 Phyllobacteriaceae bacterium
TGATGTGGGGTTCGGACTGGCCGGTGTGTCTGTTGCAATCGGGTTATGCGCAATGGCTCAATGCGGCGGAAGCGATGTGTGACGGGTTGAGCGAACCAGACAGGGCACAGGTTTTTGGCGGGACGGCGCAAAGGTTTTATCGCATCTGAAACAGCCGGGACCGCCCGGCCTCACATGACCGCGCCGATCTGCCAGGGCACGAACTCGTTGTCACCAAGGCCGAGCATCTCGCTCTTGCTCTTCTTGCCGGAGGCGACAGCAATGATTTCCCTGAGGATTTCCGCGCCCTTGTCGGCGATGGAAACGCCGTCAATGATGTCGCCGCAATTGATGTCCATGTCCTCTTCGAGCATTTTGTACATGGCGTTGTTGGTGGCGAGCTTGATCGTGGGTGCGGGCTTGGAGCCGAAGGCTGAACCCCGGCCCGTGGTGAAGACGACCAACTGGGCGCCCGAAGCAATTTGACCTGTCGCCGATACCGGATCGTAGCCAGGCGAATCCATGAACACCATGCCATGCCGCTTCACTTTTTCGGCGTAAAGAAGAACATCGGCCAGCGCCGCCGTGCCGCCTTTCGCCGCCGCGCCGAGTGACTTTTCCAAAATCGTTGTCAGCCCGCCGGCCTTGTTGCCGGGCGAGGGGTTGTTGTCCATTGAGCCGCCATTGACGGCGGTGTAGTTTTCCCACCAGCGGATGCGCTCAATCAGCTTTTCGCCGACTTCCCTGGAGGCCGCGCGGCGCACCAGCAATTGTTCGGCGCCATAGATTTCCGGGGTTTCAGACAAAAGCGTGGTGCCGCCATGGCGGACCAGCAGATCCGACGCCGCCCCCAGCGCCGGATTGGCCGTGATGCCGGAGAAACCGTCCGAGCCGCCGCATTGCAGGCCCAGCGTGAGCTCACTCACCGGAATGGTGGTTCGCTCAATGTCGTTGACGGCGGGAAGCAGGGCCTTGATGGTTTCGATGCCCGCCGCAATTGTCTTGCGTGTGCCGCCGGTCTCCTGAATGGTCAAACCGTGAAAGCGCTCCTGTCCGGACGTGCCGAACATTGATTTCATCCGGCCGATCTGCATCACTTCGCAGCCGAGCCCGACAAAGATGGCGGCGCCGACATTTGGATGCGTGGCGTGGCCCCACAACACACGCTGCAGCGCGTCATAGCCCTCGCCAGAGGAGGCCATGCCGCAACCGCTTCCATGCGCGAGCGCAATGACGCCATCCACATTGGGATAGTTGTCCAGAATGCCGGATCTGTTGAAGTGATCGGCAATGTGGCGCACAACCGTGGCTGAGCAGTTTACCGTTGCGCAAAGGGCAATGTGATTGCGGGTGCCCGCCCCGCCATCAGCCCGGCGATAGCCCTGAAAAGTCAACTGGTCGCTTGCGGACACAAGATCCACCGGCACATAGTCCTCGCCAATCCGGTAGTTCTGGTCGTGCGCGCCCATCGCACAATTATGCGTGTGGACATGATCGCCAGTAGCGATCGGCTGCGCGGCGTAGCCGATAATCTGGCCGAACTTGATGACGGGTTCATTGACGTCAATCGTGCTGGTGGCAATCTTGTGGCCGGATGGCGTGTTGCGGGTCAAAGCGGTTCCTGCGCCCGCAGGCATTGCCCCTGCCGGGAACGCCTTGGTCAGGACGATGACGTTGTCTTTCTCGTGAAGGCGAATCGTGCCCGGAAAATTGTCCGCTGTCATCGCAGTTCTCCTTTTCGCCGGCCGGCAAACCCAAGGGCCGCCTGCGACCATAGGCCTGACGCAAATTTGGACGGGTCACGCCATCCGTCCCTAAGGCTTGCGACACCGGGATTGCTGCATTGCCATTTTGCCCACCTCATTGCATGTCAACCCAATCCCGGGCCGTCGAGCACGGCAACGGTGCTTCGATAAGCTGCATCAAGGTGGTTGCGCATGGCCTGTCCGGCTCTTTCGGCATCGCCACTGTTCAACGCGCGGATGATTTCCCGGTGCTGTTCCAGTGTTGCCTCCGCCTGGCCGTCCCGGGGCAACATCATGTGCCGGCAGCGGTCGATCTGGGCTTTGGAGATTTCGATTGTCCGCCAAAGCCGGGTCAGATCACTGATCTGGGCAATGTAACGATGGAACTGGTCGTCGGCGGCGATGGCCTCAACAAACTGCCGCCGCTCCAACGCCTTTGAATGTGCGTGCAGGATATCGGTCAACGTTTCGGTGTGTTCCTGGGTCATCCGGGTCGAAGCCTGCGCGGCGCTTTCGGCTTCCAGTGCCCGGCGGATCAGATAGGATTCCTCGATTTCCTTGCGGTCGATACGGGCGACACGGGTCGCCGATTGGGCGATGATTTCCACAAGGTGCTCGTCACTGAGTTTCTTCACGGCCTCGCGCACGGGCGTTCGCGAAACGGAAAGTCCGGCAGCGATGGCTTTCTCGTCGATCGTGTCTCCAGGCTTGATTGCGCCCGTCAGAATCAGCATGCGCACAATGGCGTATATCTGCTCACGCAGTGAACTTTTTCGATCAAGGAGAGATGGCGCCAAAACAAAAGACATGATTGTGATACTAATATAATAGTTCTGGACAGCAAGGATAATTTGGGTTTAGCTATCGAAAAATAAGAAATGCCCCGGGAGGAAAAATGACCGCACAGAGCCGTTTTCCCAAGCTTCACAACGCCATGTGGCCGGGCCTGGTCGGCAAGGGTGCGGACTCCGAGCCGCCAATTGATCTCGACACGATGATTTCACTGACGGCAAAGGCCGAGGTGAACGGCGTCAAATTCGATGGCATCGATCTTTTTCTCGCCGATCCGCATACATCGATTGACGCAAGCGATGATGATCTCAAGCGCCTTGCGGAAAAGGTGCAAAGTCACAATCTTCTCATTGGCTCTGGAGTTGCGCCGGTATGGCCGCCTGTGGGCGGCGGCTCGGCGATGGGCTCGGCTGACGAGCGCAAGCAATTCGTCACCATGGTGGAAAAAGCCTGCAAGATCATGCGCAAGCTGTCAGACCTTGGCGTGCGCCAATATGGCGTGGTGCGCATCGATTCCGCCTGCAGCCCCTCAGACTGGGCGAAAGACCCGGCCGGCAACACGAAACTCATCGCGCAGACATTTCGCGAGGCCTGCGATGTAGCCGAGGCGCATGGTGAACGTCTGGCGGCGGAAGGCGAGATCTGCTGGGGCGGCATGCATTCATGGAAAGCGATGGTTGACACGCTCGAAGCGGTCGGGCGGCCCAAGACCATCGGGTTTCAAGCGGATATGGCGCACACGCTTCTCTATACGCTGGGCTACAATGCGCCTGAGGCCCGCCTCCTTCCTCAGAACCACGATTGGAAGGACCCGGGCGTTCTCGACGCCGCGATGAAAACGATGACGGATGCGCTGCGTCCATGGACGATTGATTTCCACGTTGCGCAGAACGACGCCACGGTGAAGGGCATGGGCAGCCATGACAAGACCGGGCGGCATTGTCTGCCAACCGATCCGAATGGCAAGCTCGACATTGCGCATCATGCGGGCTTCTGGCTGCGCGACAGCAGTGGAAATCTCACCAAGGCCATGCGTCATATTTGCTGGGATGGCTGCATGTTCTCCAATGACACCATGATGCAGCAACAGACCTGGAATGACGTGCTCGCGGCAATGATCAACGTGCGGGACGCGCATGGCTGGGACGCCTGACATGACGAAGAAGAAACTCAATGTCGGCATGGTCGGTTACGGTTTCATGGGACGCACCCATTCCAATGCGTTCTCGCAGGTCGGCCACTTTTTCGACATTGCCTATCAGCCTGTGCTGAAGACTGTCTGCGCGCGCGACGGCGCCAAGGCAAAGGCCTTTGCGGACAACTGGGGCTACGAGTCCTCGGTGACTGACTGGCGGGCACTGGTCGATGACAAGAGCATTGATCTGATCGACATCGCCAGTCCGAATGATACGCATATGGAGATTGCCATTGCGGCGGCTGAGGCCGGCAAGATGGTCATGTGCGAAAAGCCGCTCGGACGCTCCGCCACGGAATCGCGCAAGATGGTTGAAGCGGTCGAGAAGGCGAAAGTCGCCAACATGGTCTGGTACAATTACCGGCGGGTGCCCGCTGTCACGCTGGCAAAACAGTTCATTGACGAAGGCAAACTCGGCAAAATTTTCCACTACCGCGCCAAGTTCCTGCAGGACTGGACGATTTCAAAGGATCTGCCGCAAGGCGGCCAAGGGCTTTGGCGGCTTGATGCCAGCGTTGCCGGCAGCGGGGTGACGGGTGATCTCCTGGCGCATTGCATCGACACGGCGATGTGGCTGAACGGCGGCATCGACAAGGTTTGCGGCATGACCGAGACCTTCATCAAGGAGCGTCATCACAACATTACCGGCAAGACCGAAAAAGTCGGCATTGACGACGCCAGTCTGTTCCTGGGGCGCTTTTCCAACGGTTCGCTGGCGAACTTTGAGGCGACGCGATACGCCCGCGGCCACAAGGCGCTCTACACGCTGGAAATCAATGGCGAGCACGCGTCGATTGCCTGGGACCTGCATGATCTGCACCGCCTGCAGTATTTTGATCATCGCGACGAAGGCCGCACCCGCGGCTGGCGGTCGGTCCATATCACCGACGGCGATCATCCCTATATGGCCAATTGGTGGGTGCCGGGCCTCCAGATCGGTTACGAGCATTCGTTCATCCATCAGGCGGCTGATTTCCTCCAGGGATTGGCGGGCGGATCGCCTGCCGCACCGACATTCCGTGATGCGCTGGCGACGGATCTTGTCACGGATGCTGTTTTGAAATCTGCCGCCAGCGGCCAGTGGGAGACTGTAGGCTGAGCGGCCAGACACGCCGGATTTGCCGGAACCCGTCACGGGTTTTCGCAAATGGCGCGAGGCAAGGAAGGGAGCGGAGCAGGGGTTGGGCGGGAAACCAGCCTTGAAGCAATAAGTAGAAATTCGGCCGCAGCAAACGGCCGGCAACAAATGGGAGAGTAAGCATGTTAAGACGCACATTCATGTCATTGGTCATGGGAGCGGCATTCTCCGTTTCCGGCGCCGCCTATTCCGCGGCGCAGGCCGAAGAGCTGACAATTTTCTGGGCCGAGTGGGATCCTGCCAACTATTTGCAGGAACTTGCCAACATTTACACCGCCGAGACCGGCGTCACCGTCACCGTGCAGACCACGCCATGGCCGGATTTCCAGACCAAGACATTCGCCGAGTTCAACGCCAAGGGCGATGCTTTCGATATGGTCGTCGGCGACTCGCAGTGGGTTGGCGCCGGCTCGACCGGTGGCCATTACGTTGATCTGACGGACTTCTATGCAAAACACAAAGTGTTGGATTCGATGGCTCCGGCAACAGTCAAATCCTATGCCGAGTATCCTGGAAACAGTGGCAAATACTGGTCGATTCCCCTTGAGGGCGATGCCGCCGGGTGGGCATACCGCAAGGACTGGTTCGAAGATCCCAAGGAAATGGAGGCCTTCAAGGCCAAGTACGGCTATGATCTCGCTGTGCCGAAGACCTACAAGGAATTGCGCGACATCGCCGAGTTCTTCCATCGCCCGGACGAGAAGCGCTACGGCATCTCCATCTACACCGACAACAGCTACGACGCGATGCTGATGGGAATCGAGGGCTCCATCTTCAGCTATGGCGGCGAACTTGGCGACTATTCGACCTACAAGGTCGATGGCATCTTGAACTCACCGCAAAACGCGGAAGCCGTGGAAATGTACAAGCAACTGTACGGGTTCACGCCGCCGAACTGGGGCAAGACGTTCTTCCAGGAAGCCAATCAAGCCATCACCGAAAATCTTGCGGCAATGAGCCTCAATTTCTTCGCTTTCTTCCCGGCGCTTGCCAACAAGGCGTCCAACCCGAACGCGGATGTGACCGGCTACTTCGCCAACCCTGCCGGACCTGGCGGAGCTCAGCACGCAGCGCTTGGCGGGCAGGGCATCTCGATTGTGTCCTATTCAAAGAAGCAGGAAGAATCGATGAAGTTCCTTGAATGGTTCATCAAGGACGAGACCCAGAAGAAATGGGCGGAACTCGGCGGCTACACTTGCAACAAGGCCGTGTTGGAATCCGAAGCCTTCCGCAAGGCAACGCCCTACAACGAGGCCTTCTATCAGACCATGTTCATGGTCAAGGACTTCTGGGCGGTGCCGGAATATGCGGAACTTCTCACGCAGATCAACAACCACGTTTATCCTTACGTGATCAGCGGCGAGGGCGGCAGCGCCAAGGAAGTTCTCGACAAGGTCACGGCTGAATGGACCGAAACGTTCAAGAAATACGGACGCGGCGGCTAAGCGTTTATCAATCAGGCTGGAGGGAGTGCAATCTTCCTTCAGCCAATTTCAAAGTGCATTTGCGAGGAACACATGTCAGGACTAACGAGGCTCAACCCGTCGTCCCGCGCGGCGGCACGCGGTTGGAGCGATCTGACAATCAGAAATCTTTTCATCATCCCGACGATTGCATTTCTGATCATTTTCAATGTGTTTCCGCTGATCTATTCGCTCGGTTATTCCTTCACGGATTTTCGCGCGTCGGTGAATGAGCCTGCCAAGTTTGTCGGCCTTGCCAACTACCGCGAACTCTTGAACGACCCGCGCATCTGGAACAATTTCTGGGTGACGGCCAAATATGTCATGGTGTCCGTCACCGGCCAGATGGTGATCGGCTTCGGGCTCGCCCTCCTTCTCAACAGGCAATTACCGGCCAAGGGTCTGATCACGACTTTGCTGATGTTGCCGATGATGATGTCGGCGGCTGTGGTGGGGCTGTTCTGGCGGCTGCTCTATGATCCGTCCTGGGGGCCGCTGAACTACGTTCTGGGCCTCGGGGACTTCGCCTGGTTGTCGAATGCCGATGCGGCGCTCTACGCGGTGGCGCTGACCGACATTTGGATGTGGGCGCCGTTCGTCATGCTGTTGTCGTTGGCGGGCCTGTCAGCGGTGCCGCAGCATCTTTATGAAGCCGCGGCCATCGATCGCGCCGGCGCCTGGTACACGTTTTCGCGCATCACGTTTCCGCTGGTCGCGCCGCTTCTGTTGATCGCCCTGATCTTTCGCACCATGGAGGCGTTCAAGACGTTCGACATCGCCTATATTTTGAGCACGCAGCCAACGACCGAACTGGTGTCGATCAAGCTCTACAAGTTCGCTTTCCAGGAATGGCAGACCGGCAAGTCCTGCGCGCTTGCCTATATCGTGCTGATACTCGTGCTGGCCATCACCAATATCTACGTGAAATATCTCAACCAGGCCAAGGAGCGCTGATCATGGCTGTCGTCACCTCCGCGCGCAAACGGCTGACGAACCGGGTGGCAATCGCCGCGGTGCTTGTCATTACCATCGTATTTCTGTCGCCGCTGTACTGGATCGGCTCGACGGCGTTCAAGCCGCGCAGTCTGGCGACGACGGTGCCGCCGACGGTGATCTTCCAGCCGGAGATCACGCCATTCATCAAGCTTTTCACCAAACGTGTGCAGTTGACCAAACCGGTCGATCCGGCAGTTTACGACGCAGCACCCTGGTATGAGAAACGCATCTACGACGGCGGCGAGCGCATTCTGCGTGTCGGCCCCAACATTCAGATGTCGCAATACCCCAATCGCTTCATGAACAGCCTGATCGTTGCCATTATCAGCACGATCATCGCGGTCTCGATGGGGACGATCACGGCCTACGGTTTTTCGAGATTCAAAACTCCGGGAGAGGCGGACTGGCTGTTTTTCATCCTCTCCACGCGCATGCTGCCGCCCATCGTCGTCGCCATTCCGATGTATCTGATGTACCGCACCGTGGGCTTGAACGATTCCCATATCGGTTTGATCATCCTCTACACCGCCTTCAACCTCTCGTTCTCTGTTTGGCTGATGAAGGGTTTCATCGACGAAATCCCGCGTGAATATGAGGAAGCCGCCCTCGTTGATGGCTACACGCGCATGCAGTCTTTCTTCAAGATCGTGCTGCCCGAGGCGGTGACCGGCATTGCCGCGACGTCAGTATTCTGTTTCATCACCGCCTGGAACGAATATGCGTTCGCGCTGATCATGACCAACCGGCGGGCGCAGACGGCGCCCCCGTTCATTCCTTCGCAGATCGGATCGGGACTTGCCGACTGGACCGTCATCGCGGCCGGCACGTTTCTTTTCATTCTACCGGTGGCCATCTTCACCTTCATGCTGCGAAAGCACCTCTTGCGCGGCGTAACCTTCGGCGCAATCCGCAAATAGGCGAGGCAACATGACATTTCGTGAAATCAGCGCGGCCTATCTCGAACCGGCTTCAATCTGGACCATGGTGTTCGGCATCATCGCTCTTTGCCAGCCGATCAATCTGACGCTGCACTCCTACGGCGTCACCATCATCCTGATCGGCCTGGTCGGGTTCAACATATTCTCCAAGATCAAACCCGATCCGGCCAAGGACTAGTCTCACCCCATGGCAGAAATCATCCTCAAGGATATCGAGAAGTACTTCGGATCGGCCTATGTCATCCGAAAGCTCAATCTGGTGATCAAGCCGCGGGAGTTTGTCGTCCTGCTCGGCCCGTCAGGCTGTGGCAAGACGACAACGCTGCGGGCAATCGCGGGTCTGGAAGAGATCGACAGCGGCGACATCGTGATTGACGGAAAGCCCGTTCAGGGTCTTGAGGCGGGCGAGCGTGATATTGCCTTTGTCTTCCAGCTCTTTGCGCTTTATCCGCATCTGACGGCCTATGAAAACATCGCGTTTCCACTGCGGGCGACCGGCGAAAGCCGGGAGAGCATTGACAAGAAGGTTCGCGCCGTGGCGCATTCCTTACAGATTGAGCATTTGCTTGCCAAGCGCCCATCATCGCTTGCCGGGGGCGACATGCAGCGCGTCGCCATCGGGCGGGCGCTTGTGCGCCGCCCCAAGGCGATGCTGATGGACGAACCGATGGGCGCGCTCGATGCCAAGCTGCGCGAGGAAATGCGTACCGAGCTGAAGCGGCTGCATCTGGAGAACGAGTCCACCACTGTCTACGTGACGCATGACCAGGTGGAGGCGATGTCAATGGCAGACCGGATCGCCATCATGAATGAAGGCATCCTCCAACAGGTTGGCACGCCCGACGAGGTCTATCACAGCCCGGCCAATCTGTTTGTGGCGCAGTTCGTCGGCAGCCCGGTCATGAACACCGCCGCGGCGAGCATGCATCAAGAGGGCGCCTCGTTGCGCTTGCGCATAAGCGCCGATCACGCGGGGTTCGCCTTCCCCGAAGCGCTTGCCGCGCAAATCGCAGAATCACCCTTGCGGGATGGTGACCTCACGATCGGTATCCGCCCGGAGGGAGTACAAGTCGCCCGTCAAGAAGCAAAAGGTTTTGTCGCCGCTGCCGTGCATCTCATCGAGCCGCTCGGCGCTTATGACATCGTCGATCTCAAGATCGGTTCTGCGCTTTTGCGGGCAAGAACCAAGAGCGGTTTTGCCGGCAAGAGCGGAGACAGGATTTGGGCGCGGCTCGATCCCGCCCAGACCCATTTCTTCAACACTAAAACAGGCGACTCGCTGCAAATAAGGCTTGGAAATGGCTAATATCAGCTTCGCTTCGGTGACCAAAAAGTTCGGGCGCAACATTGCGGTCGATGGTTTGTCGCTTGATGTCGGCGACGGAGAGTTTTTTGTGCTGCTGGGTCCAACTGGAGCTGGCAAAACAACGGCCCTGCGCCTGATTGCGGGTCTTGAACAGCCTGATGCCGGTCAGGTCGAAATTGCCGGGCAGGATGTGCGCGAGTGGACGTCGGCTGAGCGTGATGTGGCGCTGGTTTTCCAGTACTACTCCCTCTATCCGCGCTACACGGTGCGGCAGAATCTCGAATTTCCGCTGCGTTCGCGAACGCGGAATTTCAGTCAGGCGGAAATTGACGAACGCGTCGACCGCGCCGCCAAGACCCTGCGCATCACGCATCTGATGGACCGCAAGACCGACCGGCTCTCCGGCGGCGAGATGCAGCGCGTTTCAATCGGGCGGGCAATCGTGCGCGAGCCCCGCGCGTTCCTGATGGATGAACCGCTTTCAAACCTTGACGCCAAATTGCGGGAGGCATTGCGCGCCGAACTCAAGGAGCTTCAGATCAGGCTGAGGGCAACGTTCGTGTTCGTGACCCATGACCAGGTCGAGGCGATGTCGATGGGTGACAAGATCGGCATTTTGAACAAGGGCCGCCTTGTGCAGGTTGGCACGCCCTTTGAAATCTACAACAGGCCGCGCGACACATTTGTCGCAAGCTTCGTCGGCTCGCCCACCATGAACCTCATGCCTGCGCAAGCTGACGGCAATCACATGTCGGTTTTGGGCGGACGCCTGAAATTCAGCCTGCCGGTTGCAACGGCCAGCCGCGAACTGACCTTGGGCGTCCGCTCGGAAGATATCCGCATTGGCGCGGATGGCGGCGCCGAGGCAGTGATTCATGACGTGGAGAACCATGGCGTTGAGAAAATTCTCACCCTGCGTGTCGATGACCGCTTCCTGAAGGCGACGGTTCCCTCGATCATGGCGACCAAGGTCGAAGCGACCGTCAGGTTCGGGTTTGATGCGCAAAAGGTGCATGGCTTTGAACGGGAGAGCGGTTTGAACCTCGCGCACGGGGACCAGCATACGTGAAGGCGATGAATTCGAAACAGGAAAGGGCGCGGTTTCAATGAGGTTTTCAGGTCGCAGAGCGGTCGTCACCGGCGGCGCTTCGGGCATTGGCGAGGCGGTCGCCAGAAGGATTGCATCGGAAGGCGGCAGCGTTGCGGTCTGGGATCTCAATGGCGGCATCAAGGTCGACATTTCCGATTATGCCTCGGTTGAAAACGCGGTCTTGCAAACACTGAACTCGATTGGCGGCATCGACATTCTTGTCAACAGCGCCGGCATTACCGGGCCGACGGTTCCGCTGGCGGAGTTTCCGATCGACGGCTGGATGCAGGTCATGGCGATCAATATCAACGGAACGTTCTTCACCAACCGCGCCGTGGTGCCGCTGATGGTGGCGCAGAACTATGGGCGCATCGTCAACATTGCCTCCATCGCCGGCAAAGAGGGTAATCCCAACGCGTCGGCCTATTCGGCATCAAAAGCCGCCGTCATCGGCCTCACCAAATCCTTGGCCAAGGAACTCGCCAAAACCAACATCACGGTCAATTCGGTGACGCCTGCGGCAGTTCGAACGCCGATCTTTGAACAAATGCCGCAGAGCCATCTCGACTTCATGCTGTCAAAAATTCCGAAGGGCCGGTTTGGCACTGTTGACGAAGTCGCCAGTCTTGTGTGCTGGCTGGCGAGCGAAGAATGTTCATTTTCAACCGGCGCGGTGTTCGACATTTCGGGAGGACGGGCCACCTACTGATTTTGGCCAGAACACCGCCGCCAGAAAACGGAGACGCAGATGAAGACCGGATTCAATCTCCTGCTTTGGACTACCCATGTCACGGCAGAGCATTTTCCCATTCTCAAAGCCGTCAAGGCGGCAGGCTATGACGGCGTTGAAATTCCCATCTTCGAGGGAACGCCGGATCATTACGCCCGCATCGGCGAACAGCTTGACAAGCTCGGGCTCGGCCGCACCACCGTCAGCGTCATCGGGGCCTCAGGCAAGAATCCGCTGTCACCGGACGGTGCGGCAAGAAAGGCCGCCATTGACCACACAAAGTGGGTGATCGATTGCACGGCGGCCGCTGGCGGCAATATTCTGGCAGGGCCCATGCATTCGGAGATCGGTTACTTCTCCGGCAACGCGCCAACGCCGGCCGAGCGAAAGCGCGGGATTTCTTTTCACCGCAAGGCCGGAGATTATGCGGCCAGGAAAGACGTGCGTTTCGCACTCGAGGCACTCAATCGCTTTGAATGCTATTTCCTCAATACAATGGAGCAGTTGGCCGATTATCTTGATGAAGTGAATCATCCCGCGATCAAGGCGATGTATGACACATTTCATGCCAACATTGAGGAGAAGGACCCGGTCAAGGCGATCAAGACCATCAAGAAACACTTGATCCATGTGCATATTTCGGAGAACGACCGCGGCACGCCAGGCAAGGGTCATGTGCCCTGGGCGAAAACCTACAAGGCATTGCGCGCGGCAAAATATGACGATTGGCTGACCATTGAAGCGTTCGGGCGGGCACTGCCGGATCTCGCGGCGGCGACACGTGTCTGGCGCGATTTTTTCCCGACCCGAGACAGCGTTTATCTCGACGGGCTGAAACAGATGAAGAGCGGCTGGGCCAAAGCCAAATGAAATCCGCGCCCCGTATCTACGTCATCGGAACGTGCGATACCAAGGGGCCGGAACTTGGCTACGCCGCCAGTCTGATCAACCGTGCGGGCGCGAAGGCGATCATCGTCGATGTGTCGACCACGCCCAGCGAGTTCCCGGCGGATATCGCCGCGCATGAAGTTGCCGCCTTTCATCCTGCTGGAGCCAGCGCGGTGCTGGGCCTTGCCGACCGGGGGCAGGCGGTGACCGCCATGGCGGAAGCGCTGGCGCGCTTCATCCTCAGCCGCGATGATGTCGGCGGTATGCTCGGCATGGGCGGCTCGGGAAATTCGACGATCGTCACCGCCGCCATGCGCGCGCTGCCCATCGGCGTGCCCAAGCTGATGGTGTCCACTTTGGCGTCGGGAAATGTCGCTTCCTACGTTGGCGCTTCGGACATCGCCATGATGCATTCGGTCAGCGATATTGCGGGGCTCAACGCCATCTCGCGCAAAGTCATCGGCAATGCGGCGCACGCGGTCCTTGGCATGACGATGAACGAAATACCGGCGATGACTGACGACAAGTTGGCGGTCGGTCTCACCATGTTTGGCGTGACGACGGCGTGCGTTAACCAGATCAGGCAACAACTTGAATCCGACTGCGAATGCTTCGTCTTTCACGCCACCGGCATTGGCGGACAATGCATGGAAAAGCTGATCGATTCCGGGTTTCTCAAAGCCGCCATTGACATGACCACAACCGAAGTAGCGGACTTTCTGGTTGGGGGCATTCTGCCTTGCACGCAGGACCGGTTCGGATCGGTGATCCGCACGAGGATCCCCTATGTCGGGTCGGTGGGCGCGCTGGACATGGTGAATTTCGGCGCACGCGACACAGTGCCGCCGCGCTTTGCCAGCCGCAGGTTTCACGTGCACAACGCGTCGGTGACGCTGATGCGGACGACGCCTGAAGAGAACACGCAAATCGGCACATGGATTGTCGAGCGGCTGAACCGGATGGACGGTCCCGTACGGTTCCTGTTGCCCCTTGGCGGCGTCTCGGCCATTGATGCGCCGGGTCTGCCTTTTCATGACCTTGAGGCAGACGCGGCGCTGTTTTCAGCAATCAGAAACGGCTGGCAACGTGCGCCGAATCGCCATCTGGTCGAGATTGACCATCATATCAACAGCGAGGCATTCACTGCGGCTGCGGTGAGCGCCTTTAGGGAAATTGCGTGAGGATGCATGGCAAGGATTGAGCGCAAGGCACTCCTTGCAAAGTTCCGTGACATGGTGCGCCAGCGCCAGCCGATCATCGGCGGCGGCGCGGGCACCGGCCTTTCAGCCAAATGCGAGGAGGCCGGCGGCATCGACCTCATCGTCATTTACAATTCCGGCCGTTACCGCATGGCCGGGCGCGGCTCGCTGGCAGGCCTCATGGCCTATGGCAATGCCAATGATATTGTCGTGGAAATGGCGCGCGAAGTGCTTCCTGTCGTCCGGCACACGCCAGTGCTGGCGGGCGTCAACGGCACTGACCCGTTTGTGCTGATGGACGAGTTTCTCGACCGGTTGAAGCAGATGGGATTCTCCGGTGTGCAGAACTTTCCAACCGTTGGTCTGTTCGACGGCATCATGCGGCGCAATCTTGAGGAAACCGGCATGAG
>JANNRN010000423.1:0-1696 GCA_031401375.1 Phyllobacteriaceae bacterium
CCGCAGCGCAGGTCATTGCCAAACCAGGTCACGACAAGCGCAACGCTTTCGAGTTGGGGGCAGAGCGCCTGCAATTCATCAATGGAAGCCGTCCAGTCGCTTGCCCCGTGCAACACGTGCCGGTTCAAGGACTGCGTCTCGCCTTCCTGAACCTGGCGGGTCACGGGCAAAGGCGCATAGCCATATTCGGTTGAGCCGGGAATGAGGGTCATTGCCTTGATCTTCGGCCCCAATCCGCCAACCGGGCGCAGCACCTCAAATGAGAATTGCGGGATCCGGTTGCCAAAATTCCCCAAGGGAAATCCGTCGAACACCATGTAGGCGGCGCCGCGATAGGCAGGCGCGTTGCCGGTTCCCTGTTTTGCCTCGATCAAGGGGTCGGGCAATTGGTCTGCGGCGCCACGATACATGCGCACCGTGAAATCTTCGAGGTCCAGTTCCTTGCCATCGGCCCAAACGCGGCGGATGCCTGCGATCTCGCCTTCGCAAATGGCGATGGCGAAGTTGGCGAGATAGGCAAATGTCGTGGTCTTCGGCCCGCCCTTGAATCCCTGCCGTTCGGTAGTGGCCACTTCCTGAAAGCGGGTCGCCCAGATCAGGGTTCCGCCGGAGCGGGCCGATCCATAGACGCGCGCGAGCGGCGCGCCGTCCTCACCCGTTAATGGCTGCATGCCCGAAAGGCGCGGACCTTGCCGGTTCTGCGAGCCGCCCAGCAGCGCCCGGTCGACCAGATAGCCGCCAAGCGCACCCGCCGCTGTGCCGATGGTTGCGCCAAATGCGCCGAACAGGCCGCCGAGATAGGCGCCCGCGGCCTGCAGAACGAGTGTCGCCATGGATTATTCCCCAATGGGTTTGAATGAGAATGCACCGGCGATCCGGCGACGCCATTGCGGAACCAGCGCCGATTTTGTGACCGAATGACCTTGATAGGCATGAACGAAACTGTCTTCGGCCAGCAAAATGCCGGCGTGCTTGGCCGCATGATGCGGCTTCCAGCGAAACAGGATGAGATCGCCTTCGCTCATTTCGGCTTGAGCCTTCTCCCTGAAGTGCCGTTGGGCGGCGGCAAGCAACGGATCGCCATTGCCGCATTCAGCCCAGTCAGCGCTGTAGGGCTGCATTTGCTCCGGCTCGCCGCCGTAAAGCGTCCGCCAGATCCCGCGCACCAGTCCGAGACAATCGCAGCCCACGCCTTTCAGGGAGGCTTGATGGCGATAGGGCGTGCCGATCCACTTGACCGCTTCTCCCGCCGCAAACGCGTTCATCTTGCTCATGGAACCAGAACCGCGCCGTCAAAAACGCCTTGCCCGTCCACATAGGAATAGGCGGCGTCATTGCCCGGCAAATGCGGAAAACCTTGAAAATTCCTCTGGTTGGCGAATTTCGCCTTGCATGTGGCAAACGACTTGTCGCAGCCCGCCGTAATCTCAAAACCATCACCGGCCAAGATCGGCGCGGAAGGCGGGCGCCATAGAACGATGCGCTGATCGAGCCCGGTGTTTTCGTGCAGGGACACGACCGAATCCTGTCCGGCGTTCGCGCCGGATGTCCAGCTCACATGACCATGATCGAACCAGCGGCTGGCAAAACTTGCAAGCGCGTCGGTGGTAAAGTCGGCCGCCGTCGAAACCGCCGAAGCCGTGGCCGGCACGGTATGGGCGGCAAGCAACACGCCGCAGCGGGCGCTGCCGAGGTC
>JANNRN010000424.1:0-6807 GCA_031401375.1 Phyllobacteriaceae bacterium
GGCGACGAGCATTACGCGCGCTATGAGGACGTCAACGGCTATTCCGCGGTTTATGACGACGAACTTGGCCTGTTCTGCTATGCGCGGCTTGCGGCGGGAAGTTTCCGGTCGACCGGCGTGCCGCTTTCAATGCCCGCGCCAACCGGGATTGTGCGCCACTTGCAGGAATCCCAGCTGACGATCGCAGCGCGCGCCGGCGCCAAGAAACTGCGCCGCAGCGCCATGGCCGGCGGCCAGTCCGAAGCGAAGATGCGGACCTTCGGCCCCAATCAGGGGCTGCTCGAAGGCCGCGTGCTGTCGATAGGTGCGGTGAAGGGCCTGACCATATTGGTGAACTTTCAGGACATCGTCAGCACCGTGACCAAAGCGGACGTCGAGGCGCTTTTGAACAGCGCCAACTATACGGCTAACGGCAACATATGCTCGGCCCGCGAATACTTCGCCAAGGTGTCGAGCGGCAAGCTCGACTACACCAATGTCGTTGTCGGCCCCTATACACTCAGCAGAAACCGCGAATTCTACGTCAACAACCTGTTGGTGGAGGAAGCGCTTCAACTTGCTGTCGCCGACGGTCTCGACCTCAAGCAGTTCGATTCGCGCAACCAGAATGTCATCGATGCGCTCAACGTTCTTTATGCGGGCCAGACCCAGTATCGCGGCGAACTCTGGCCGCACAACTGGCACATCGACCTTCGCCATGGCACGATGCGCACGGACCTCTATTTGCTGACCAGTCTTGGCCGCACCCCGGCGGACCTTAGCATCGGCACATTCTGCCACGAGAACGGCCATCTATTGTGCCGGTTCCCGGACATGTACGACTACGGCGAACGCGACGGCGACAGCATCAAGAGCGCCGGCATCGGCGCCTATTGCCTCATGGGTTCGGGCAATCACAATGGCAGCGGGCGCAGCCCCTCGCCCGTCTGCGCGTATTTGCGCGATCTTGCCGGCTGGTGCGATGTGGAGGTCGACTTGTCGGCACCCGCCGCGCGCGAAGCCCGGCAAGGCGACTACAACAGCGTGATGAAGTTCCGCACCTCCAAGCCCAATGAGTACTTCCTGGTCGAAAACCGCAGCAGGATGGGCCTCGACCGCGGGCTGCCGGCAAGCGGCCTCGCCGTCTATCACTGTGATATCAACGGGTCCAACGAGCTGCAGCAGGGCACCCCGGACAAACACTATCAATGCGCCCTGCTTCAGGCCGATGGGCGCCGCGATCTGGAACTTGATGCCAACCAGGGCGATGGCAACGACCTGTTCGGCGCAGTGCAAGGCGTCGCTTTGTCCTCCACCTCCTCCCCCGGTTCAAGGGAATGGGACGGCAGGGATTCCGGCTTGATCATTTCCGACATCGCCGCACCGGGCGACGTCATTTCTTTCAATGTCGGTGCAGCCGCGCCCGCCCAAGTTGCTTCTGGTCAGGCGAACCCAAACGCCACCATCCCCGACAACAAGACGGCGGGAATTTCCAGCGTCATCGCCATTGCACAATCTGGAACGGTCGCGGCAATCAAGGTCGCCCTCGACATCCAGCATACCTATATCGGCGACCTGCGCGTTGTTTTGAGATCACCTTCCGGGCGCAGCACCGTGCTGCACCCGCAGCTTGGCGGCTCCGCAGACAATCTCCTTGCCACCTATGATTCCGCTGTTCCCGGGGTTCTCAGCGCCATGCTCGGCCAGCCGATGATGGGAGACTGGACGCTGAATGTTTCTGACCGCGCCCGCATTGATGTTGGAAAATTGCGCAGCTGGAGTGTCGAACTCAGGTCGCTCGCCGCCGGCCCAAATCTTGCCCCGGCCAATCCGCCGCCGGTCGCATGAGCAAAGTCGGGCGCTGACCGAGGGGGGGGGTTGGCAATGCTACGCCATGCCGTTGTCGACAAGGCTCTGCGCCATTGCCGGCGCGGATTCGGTGACCGGAATGAAGTCCATGGCGAGCGCCTTGCGCGTGCGGCTGTTGTCAACCTTGACGGAGCGGCCAAGTTCGGAGACGATGGAGCGCGCCGCCGGGTCGAACATGCCAATGAGCTTGATGGCAAAATTGGGCAGTTCCCTTGACGGCACTTTGCGCGCCTTGTCTCCGAGACGCGCCTTGATCGGCCGCATCATGTCAATGAACCAGGCTGTTTCGGCAACGCCCAGATAGCGCCCGCCGCTTGGCTCGCTGGTTTCAAGCGCCAGCCGGTGCATTTTGGCGATGTCGCGGACATCCACTGTAGCGAAGGACAGCTTCGGGCAGCCCGGATATTTGCCCTTCAGAAACATCTGGATGACCTCTCCTGACGTTCCCATGTCGCCGTCAAGCAGCGGACCCAGCACGAAGCCCGGATTGACACTGCAATAGTGCATCCCGCTCACGGCGCTTGCCATGAAATCACGCGCCATGCGCTCAGCCAGGGTTTTCGACTTCGCGTAAGCCGAAACGCCTTCGCCATCGAGATTTGACCAGTCATCTTCGGTAAAGGGCGCGGTCCTGTCGCGTGAATGCCCGTACAAGACCGCAACGGTCGAGGATGTCTGGACGAAACGCCTGACGCCGGCCTCCATCGCCGCGCCAAGCACGCGCATTGTGCCATCCACCGCCGGACGGATCAGGTCATTTTCATCCTCAGGCTGCGCCATGGGAAACGGCGAGGCGACGTGCAGCACGCCGTAAGCGCCCTTGGCCGCGTCATTCCACCCCTTGTCGGAAAGAAGGTCCGCCTCGACAAATTCCAGCTTCGACACATCGGTGTGTTTGGCCAAAGTCGCGCGCACTTCGTCCGCCTTGGCAAGGTTTCGCACGGTGCCGCGCACCCGGTAACCGTGATTGAGAAGCTCAAGCGCGCAATGCTTGGCAATAAATCCGGAAACACCGGTAACAAGGATGGTCTGATCCGCCACGCTGCACCTTCAGGTCTGTCTCGATCATCTCAAGGTAGCGTGATTTTCGGCAATTGGAAGGCGCTGCGGCGGCGTCGCCCGAACGTCGCTCATGGTCGCATCAATGACTGAATTTGCAACCCCGATACCGGACAACAACAACAGCGGAAATATGGGTAAAAACAGTCACAATGACCGAGGCGACCAGCGACAGGGAAAACAACGCAGCACCCGCAAGATCAAGAGCGGGCGGACGCCACGGCAAGCGCGAGCAAATGGCCGGCGCCTTTGATCAGCCGCGCTTCCGTCAGTTGAAGCGTCCCTTTGCGCCGGTGGCGCTCATTTCCGAAGATGAACTTCAAAGCATCCACAACGCCTCGCTTCGCGTCATGAAGGAAATCGGGTTGGACGTGCTGCATGATGAGGCGCGCCAGATCATGAAACACGCCGGCGCCGACGTGCGTCCGGGGTCTGAACGCGTGCGATTTGATGGCGATTTTGTCATGGAAACGATCGCCCCGGCCCCCAACGAATTCACCCTTCACGCCCGCAACCCCGCCCACAATGTCCGGTTTGGCGGCAATAACATCATCTTCTCGCAAATGGGGTCAGCCCCCAATTGCACGGACATTGACCGCGGCCGCCGCGGTGGCACCCAGGAGGATTTCCGCAATCTCATCAAACTGGCGCAGATGCACAACATCATCAACACGACCGGCGGCTATCCGGTCGAGCCGATTGATGTGCATCCGTCGGTCCGCCACCTCGAGTGCCTGCGTGATTTGGCGATACTGACCGACAAGGCCTTCCATGTCTATTCGCTCGGCGCCCAGCGCAATACCGACGGCATCGAGATTGCGCGGCTGGCGCGCGGTGTTTCCGACGAACAGCTTCTGAGCGAACCGTCGATCTATTCGATCATCAACACCAATTCACCGCTGAAGCTCGATGTGCCGATGATGGAGGGCATCATCCAGATGTCCTCGCGCGGCCAGATCATTATTGTGACGCCATTCACGCTGTCGGGCGCCATGGCTCCGGTCACTGTGGCGGGCGCACTGGTCCAGCAGAACGCCGAAGCGCTGGCCGGTATCGCTTTCACCCAAATGGTGAAGAAGGGCGCGCCGGTCGGCTATGGCGGCTTTACCTCAAACGTTGACATGAAATCCGGCGCGCCCGCCTTTGGCACGCCCGAATATATGAAGGCGCAGCATGTCGGCGGGCAATTGGCGCGAAAATACGGATTGCCCTACCGCACGTCCAACGTCTGCGCCGCCAACTCGATGGATGCGCAAGCCGCATGGGAAAGCGTGTTTTCGCTTTGGGGCGCAATCAATGGCGGCGGCAATTTCCTGCTGCATGGCGCGGGCTGGATGGAGGGCGGGCTGTCCTGCTCTTACGAAAAAACCATCATGGACATCGACCTTCTTCAAATGGTCGCCGAGTTCCTGACGCCGCTTGACTTGTCGGAAGACGGCCTGGCCGTCGATGCCATCCGCGACGTCGGGCCGGGCGGGCATTTTTTTGGCACACCTCATACTCAGGCGCGTTTCAAGAACGCCTTTTACGCCCCGGTTCTTTCCGATTGGCGCAATTACGAGACCTGGGCCGAGGCCGGTCAACCAACCGCCGTGCAAAAGGCCAACCGGGTCTGGAAGGAACGGCTGGCCGCATACGAAAAGCCCGCCATGGACGCTGCATGCGAGGAAGCCGTCAACGACTTCGTGAACCGCCGTATCCGCGAGGGCGGCGTCAAGACGGACTTTTGAGAGATGTCACGTCGAGGCGCCCCCCTCTGCCTGCCAGCATCTCCCCCGCAAGGGGGGAGATCGGCTATGCTTGCAACGATGGCGATTGCGCGATGCGGCGACGTGCATGATCTCCCCCCTTGCGGGGGAGATGCCGGCAGGCAGAGGGGGGCGAACCGCGCTAACCGTGCTGATTCAATCTACAAACCAACGGAATTAACCCCATGAAATCCCACGTTAAAGCAGTAGTCATCGGCGGCGGCGTTGTTGGTTGCTCGGTCTTGTTTCACCTGGCCAAAGCGGGTTGGAAGGACGTCATGCTGATCGAGCGCTCGGAGCTGACTTCCGGTTCGTCCTGGCATGCGGCGGGCGGTTTCCATACGCTGAACGGCGATCCGAATGTGGCGAAACTGCAAGCCTATACCGTGCAGCTCTACCGCGAAATCGAAGAGCTTTCCGGCCAAAAGATCGGTCTGCATCTCACTGGCGGCGTCATGCTGGCCGACACCAAAGAGCGGATGGACTTTCTCCGTCTTGCCCATGCCAAGGGCCGCTATCTCGGCATGGACACCGAGCTCATCACCCCGTCCGAGGCCAAGGCCATGTTCCCGCTTCTGGATGAAAAGCACTTTGTCGGCGCGATGTGGGACCCGGTCGAGGGCCACCTTGATCCGTCGGGCACCACGCACGCCTATGCCAAGGCGGCGCAGAAGCTGGGCGCTGAAATCGTGTTGCGCAACCGCGTCGTCGAACTCACGCAAGAGACTGACGGCATATGGAATGTCGTGACCGAGCAAGGCACGGTCAAGGCTGAACACGTCGTCAATTGCGGCGGGCTCTGGGCACGCGAGGTCGGCCGCATGGTCGGCCTTGAGCTGCCGCTGCTGGCCATGGAACACATGTATTTGCTGACCGAAGACATTCCGGAAGTCGTTGAATACAATAAATCGACGGGGCGCGAGCTGATCGGCGTCATCGACTTCAAGGGCGAGATCTATACGCGCCAGGAGCGCAACGGCATCCTGCTCGGCACCTATGAAAAAGCCTGCAAACCATGGTCGCCCAGGGAAACGGCATGGAATTTCGGCCACGAACTGCTGCCGCCGGACATTGACCGCATTTCGCCATCGCTCGAAATCGGTTTCCGCCACTTTCCCGCACTTGAAAATGCCGGCATCAAGCAGATCATCAACGGCCCCTTCACCTTCGCGCCCGACGGCAATCCGCTGGTCGGCCCGGTGCCGGGCCTCACCAATTTCTGGGTCGCCTGCGCTGTCATGGCCGGCTTTTCCCAAGGCGGCGGTGTCGGCCTTGCGCTGTCTGAGTGGATGGTCAATGGCGATCCGGGCGCTGATATCTGGGGGATGGATGTCGCCCGTTACGGCGAATGGGCAACGCTGCGATACACCAATGCCAAGGTGCGTGAGAACTATTCGCGCCGGTTTTCAATTCGCTTTCCCAACGAGGAACTCCCCGACGCGCGCCCGCAGCAGACAACGCCGCTCTACGATATCATGCTGCGGGACAATAACGCGGTCATGGGTGACAGTTGGGGTCTTGAAACCCCGCTGTGGTTTGCACCAAAGGGGAGCGAGCCGAAGGACATCGTCTCATTCCATCGGTCGAACGATTTTGGCCCGATCGGGGAGGAAGTGCGCAACACCCGCGAGCGGGTCGGCGTCACCGAAATTGCCAATTTCGCCAAGTATCGGGTGAGCGGACCGGGTGCGGAGGGCTGGCTGTCGCATCTGATGACCAACACCATGCCAAAGACCGGTCGCCTCATCCTGACGCCCATGCTCAATGAGTTCGGCAAGCTGATCGGCGATTTCACCATCGCCAAGGTCGGCGAAGACGATTTCATGATCTGGGGTTCTTCCGCCGCGCAGCGTTATCACATGCGCTGGTTCGACAAGCATCTGCCCAAGAATGGCTCCATTCGCATCCACCGCTATGACCAGACCCTGGTCGGCTTGTCGATCGCCGGGCCCCGCTCGCGCGACGTATTGGCAAGCCTGACCGATGCCGATGTGACCAATGAGGGTTTCCGCTTCATGGATTTCCGCCGCATGGATGTCGGCGGCGCGCCCTGCATGGTCAACCGTGTCACCTATACCGGTGATCTGGGTTACGAAATCTGGATGGAGCCGAGCTACCAGCGCCGCGTCTATGCCGCCATCAAACAAGCGGG
>JANNRN010000425.1:0-3216 GCA_031401375.1 Phyllobacteriaceae bacterium
CGGGGAGAAGGTGCCGGCAGGCGGATGAGGGGCAGCGCTGAGGCGCGGGTTTGCGCACCCGCGTTCATTTTTCCGCCAGCGCTTTCATGCTGGCGAGGCCTTTGCTGAATTGGCAACCGGATACGGTGCCGCAACCAGCCCTGTCGAAGATGAGAAGCAGAGCCAGATTGCGTGCATGCATATGCTCCTTTGCTTGGGCGTCAGGCTGTCAATGTCGCAAGATAGGCCTGCAGCTGATCAAGCGTGCCGGTCCAGCCCTGGTTCATGCTGTCCATGCCATTGGCGAAGACCGCGCGTTCATCGGCATCCGAATGATGCGGTTTCCAGATGACGGTGAATTTGGTTCCGTCCGGGACAGTCTCGAACAGAAATGTCGTGTGCATTTCCAAGGGCCATTTATCACTGCCCGGATGACGCGTCAGCCCGCATTTTTCATCGGAAAACGAATTGATGAATTCAATGCGCTGCCCCTCGACGATTTCGCGAAAGACAAAGCGTCCCCAAATCACTGAACTGTCAGGCGTCTGCATGCCGTAGTGATAGGTGCCGCCCGGCCGCAAATCCATCTTCGAGGCAATGACTTTCACGCCCTTCGGACCCCACCATTGTTTCATCCGCTCAGGATCAGTGACAGCCGCATAGACAAGATCGCAAGGCGCCTTGAACACTCTGGAAATGACAAATGTCTGCTTCGACGCCGCCGCGCCGCCGGATGACATCGTCAACGCGCCCGCATAGGCATCGAGCCGCGCCAGGGTCTGGTTGCCGCCTTCCGGCGCACCAAACTTCTTGAGGGCTTCCGCCTGTTCAACATCGCGGCAAATGAGCCGAAGGCGCACCAGCGTGCCATCCGCGTGTTCGGTAAAAGTGATCTCGCCGTGGAAAGCATGCGCGGGATCGCCGCCCTCATCGCCGTCGTGAAAATAGGCGAGGCGCTCGGGCCGGACGACTTCGGAATAGTTCATGCGGTTGGGATAATCGGCGCCATCCGGCCCGTGCATCGTGTACCGCCACTTGCCGCCGGGACACACGTCCATTTCATGCGTCGTTGTCGTGAATCCGTTCGGTCCCCACCAGTTGCCGACGTGACTGGCATCCGTGAACATCCCAAAGACCAGATCACGCGGGGCGGTGATATGGCGGGTAACGACGATCTCGCGGTTCGAAGTGACTCCCGCATTCATGGCTTTGTCCTTTCCGGTGATTGTCAGCAAAAATTCCGTCAGGCGATCAAAATTCTGTTCGTTTGCTTCAGTGATGAAGCCCTTCAAAGCCGCATTGCCGGCGTGCGGCTCAAACAGCATGCGCCAGGTCAATGCGGTTTTCCCGGCAATGGGTTCGAATGTCATTGTCATATCAAACCGGTGCATCGGACCGAGGTGTCGAAGAACGATGCGCTGAGAAGGCACGATTTCGACCAACTGCGACTGGTTGTGGTATTCGGCGCCGTCCGGCCCATGCATCGTGAAACGCCACGCGCCGCCGGGATGAAAATCAAACTGGTCGAACGAATTGGTGAAGCCTTTCGGTCCCCACCAAATCTTCAGATGATCCGGATTGGCGAACGCATCAAAGAGCACTTGCCGCGACGCGTCGAAAATGCGCTGGCTGATGATTTCCATTTCACCCTCGGCAATTGCATCACTTTGTGCCGCCATTTTCCTTCTCCTTTTGCTGCACTTCCCGCAGATAGATTTCCAAGCGGTCAAAGCTTGCTTCCCAGAACCGGCGGTACTCGCCGAGCCAATCGGTCGCCTCTTTCAGCGGGCCCGCCGCGAGCTTGCACGGCCGCCGCTGCGCATCGCGGCCGCGGGTGATCAGCCCTGCCCCTTCAAGCACCTTGAGGTGTTTGGAGATCGCGGGCTGGCTCATGGCAAACGGTTCGGCCAGATCCATGACCGACACCTCGCCCGACGCCAGCCGCGCCAGGATGGCGCGCCGGGTCGGATCGCTGAGCGCAAAGAAAGTTGCGTCAAGGTGAGCGGTCTGCATGTCAAACACCATAAGGTTATATAACTTATCAGTTATTTACCGCAGATGATTTCGCTCGTCAAGGGCACGCGGCGAAAATGTTCAGTAGCCGCGGCCGTATTCCTGGATGAATGTGAGTTCCTGCGGCGTTGAGGTGCGACCAAGCAACGCGTTTCGATGCGGGTAGCGGCCGAATTTCCGGACGAGATCCCGGTGTTTACAGGCAAAGTCGAGGAAGAGCCGGTGCATTTCGAGCATGTTCTCCGGCCCGTGTACCGCAAGCTCCGCCGCCATCAGGACGGCGAAATCCTGGCTGGCGGCGTCCTCATGGTGCTGAAAGGCGAGGGAAAGCGCGTCGCGTTCGATGGCGAAGAAGCGATCTAGCCCGCCGGCGATCAACCGGCGCGCAGTGTCGCGGGCTTTCGGATCATAGGCGAATTGCTCGCCAGAATCGCGGAACAGGCAACGGGGGAACTGGTCGAACACCACAACAAGGGCAACGCCCTCCTCCCGCGACAGGCCTTCAACATCCCAATCCTTCGCGGCGGCGTCAGCGAGGAATGGGCCATAGGACCGGCGGATGTGGTTGTCGGTGTCGTTGGATGGCCGGAACCAGAGCGCCATGGTGTTTTCGAGGAAGTCGCCGGGCGACTTCAAATCACCGAACCAGTAATGATGGATTTCACGCAACACGGAATTGCTCATGGATGACCCTTGTCTCAAAAATGCAGAACAAAGGAAAAGCTAATGCTTCCGGCAAGCGTTTGCGAGCGGTAATCGCACGAGTCATGAACCCATTGACGACAGCCGTGCTTCGAGAAACTCCTGCTCGACGGCGTTGCCCGACAGCGAAATCGCCGCCTCATAGGCGCTGCGCGCTTCGCCTGTCCGGCCAAGCCGCCGCAGAAAATCGGCGTGCGCGGCATGAAACGGCTGGTAGGACGCAAGACTGGCGGCGAGCGGCGCCAAAGCATCAAGGCCGGCCTGCGGGCCATCCGCAAAGGAAAGCGCCACGGCGCGATTGAGAAGATAAACCGGGTTGGCGAAGATTTGATGCAGCCGGTCGTACAAGAGCACGATTTCGTTCCAGCGCGTCTCGTCATGGCTTGCCGCCTCGGCATGCACAGCGCTGATCGCGGCCTGGATCTGATACGCCCCGGGCTGCGCGCGTGAAAGCGCGTGTTCAAGCAGCGACAGCCCTTCGGCAATGGACGCGCGGTCCCACAGCGTCCGCTCATGCAGTTG
>JANNRN010000426.1:0-2832 GCA_031401375.1 Phyllobacteriaceae bacterium
CCCCGCGCGACCGCCCTCACGGCCAATTCTGCAGCGCTTCTAAGTGTCTGTCCCAAAATTCAATCTCGCGGCCATCTGATGCGGTTTTCTTCCGCTTCCGGTGCTCACGAACACAAGTTCGCTCCGCTCCGGTGCTCAGAAAACCGCACCATCTGGCTCTCGACATTGAATTCTTGAACAGACACTAAGTCTTAACTCGCCCGGTTGCGTTCGACCGTCAGGTGATCGAACCCTTGCGCGCCGTGCAAGGCCATGTCGCCGGAGGCGATGTCGACCCATTTGTGCCCCATGATCGCGCCCCGCTTGGCGCCCTCAATCACATTGTCGGAAATCACCGCAGGTCCGGCCCCCTTAACGACGGTGACGGCGATGCCTTCACCCGCGTTGCGGATGACGTTGCCAGTGGCGCTGACATTGCGCATGAATTCGCCCCAGCCGATATTGATGCCGAAAAGCGGAGCGTTTTCAATGACATTGGACGAAACGGCGGTCTCCGCCTCGACATGGATGCCAATGCCGAACCCGGGTGCGTCGGGCGGGTAGGGGCCCGTTTCCGACAGGTCCCGGACCAAATTGCCCGTAACCACCGACAGGCGGCCGCCCTCGTTGAAATTGGCGATGGAAATCCCGTTGGCCGCGCCCTGCACGACATTGTTTGAAATAATTGCTCCCTCAAAGGCAAACTCGGCATAAATCGCCGTTTCGCCCGAGCGATTGCAGGAATTGCCGAGAATTTGAACATTGTTGCCGGAGTTTGAGCGAATGGCGGAGAAGGCGCAATCGCTGACGACATTGTTGCTGACCTGAACGTTTCCTGCCCGGAACACATTGATTCCGTTACCAAATTGACCTGTGCCGCCGTTCGTGGCGCGGATTCGGCTGACGCGGTTGCCGGTGATGATCGTGCCATCCTCGCCCTGTTGCCAGCGGTGCACCAGAATGCCGCCATTGGCGCAATCGGCAACGGTGTTGCCGGCAATCGAAAGTCCGTTACCCTCAACGGAGTAGACCGCAGCGTCATTGGCGCCGGAAATCCGGTTGCCCTCGACGCTGCCCGTCACACTTTCCAGGACCAGCGCGTTTTTGGAACTGCCAACTATTTCGCAATGATCTATTCGCATTTGCGGCACCCGCCGGACATCAATCAGACCTTGCGCATATTCGCCGAGGCTGCGGTTCTGCCCGTCGATGACAAGGTTGGACAATTCGAGGATTTCCGCGTCCTCGGCGACGATCAGATGACCTTCGCCGCCATAGACAATCCGCGAGGCGCCGGAGACGCCATTGATCCGCACGCGGCGCGGCAGTTTCAGGTTTGACACAACATAGACCCCTGGCGGAAGAAATACCGGTTGATTGGTGTTGGAGGCGTCGTTGAGGATGCGCTCGAAAATCTTCGACTGGTCATCAAACGCCCCGGGCCGGAAGCCAAGGTCGGCGGCGTTGATCGAACCGCGCAGGTCAACGTTTTGAAAAAGCGTTTGGGCAAGGGCAGGGGCGGCAAAGGGCAATGCGCCCGCCGCGCCGAGCCCTGCAAGAAAGTGACGTCTGTTCATGGCCTCGCCCTTTCCGGCTTTCGCCAGGAAACGAGCACGGTTCATGCCAATTGATCTGTGTCATTGTGAAACAAGGCCGGATCGCGGTAGCTGTGAAAGGCAACTTGCAACCGCCTTCCCGCAACACTAGGTTCTCTCCATGAGCAGCGCATTCACAAAAGACCTCGACGACGGCGGCGCCTTGCCGGAACCCGGCGAGCGCACCGTCAGCACCAACCGCAATCTGGTCACCCGCAACGGGCTCACCATGATTGAGACCGAGATCGCGGTCCTGCGCGAGGACATGATGAAGGCGGAGGCGGCGGGCGACCGCGAGAAGATCGGGCTGGCGGCGCGTGACCTGCGTTACTGGACAGCAAGACGAGAGACCGCCGAAATTTCCGTACCCGATGAAGACAGCCAGACCATTCGTTTCGGCATGACCGCGACTTTGCGCGACGATCATGGCAAGACCCACCAGTGGAAAATCGTCGGCGAAGACGAGGCCGACGCCAAGCATGGCACGATCTCACATGTTTCGCCCATGGCGCTCGCGCTCTTTGGCAAACGCCCCGGTGAACCTGTCACCGTGAACGGCCGTGAATGGGAAATCGTCTCGATTGACGCCGTGGATTGACACCGCGGTGAACTGTTTGCCGAAGCGATAGCTAGCGTGACTTGACCGGTGTGATGGGCCGGGCCGGGCCGGCGTTTCAACAACCAGACCGATTTCCCGGCCGGCGTGCGCACCACATGGCGCCGCTTGAAATAGCACGAGGTGTTTTTGTCAGCGTGCGCCGATCAGCGAGGCGCCATCGCTGTCAAAGTGTCGCCTGATTCAATTTTCGCCATGTTGATGAGATAGCCCAGCATGTCGCAGCGTTCGGCTTCCGCCATCCGGCGAAGCTCCGCCAGCATTTCATGAATGAACTCCAAATTCTCCAACCGGGAGCTCTGCGCGACCGTCATGTCATTTCCGTTGATTGCCAAATTCATCATTACTGCCCCCTTTGTTTTTCTCTTGCGTCCCCTCTTACGTCACGCCGCTGGCACTGGATTTTCTATTTATAGATTTATTTTATTTTTTGTTTTCAACTTATACGTTTAGTGGCGTGTACCCCGCGCCCTGCTTGGGTGCTCACCGGAGTGGAGGCGGATCTCTTCAGGGTGCAGCAGTCTCAGTGTCTGTCCCACAATTCAATCTCGCGGCCATCTGATGCGGTTTTCTTCCGCTTCCGGTGCTCACGAACTTAAGTTCGCTCCGCTCCGGTGCTCACAAAACCACACCATCTGACTC
>JANNRN010000427.1:0-1961 GCA_031401375.1 Phyllobacteriaceae bacterium
AATGTGCAGATTGTGACCCGCGAGGCCAAGGGCGTGCTGACGATCCCGAACGCCGCCTTCCGCTATCAGCCGGCCGCCGTTTCAGCGGCAAAGAAACCGCCCTTCAGCCTGACCAGCCTGTTCATGCCCCGCTTCCCGCGCTCCGAGCGCAAGACACTTGAAATCGGCAAGGATGGTTCGCGGCCCGTCCATGTCTTGCGCGCCGGCGAGCCGGAAAAGGTCAGTGTCATGACGGGATCCACCGATGGCGAGAAAACCGAAGTGCTCTCGGGGCTGAGGCCCGGGGACGCGGTCATTACAAGTGAATCGCGGAGCGGCAGCTGATGGCGGCGCCCCTCATCCGCTTTGAGAACGTCTGGAAGACCTATGGTCACGGCGAAGCTCAGGTGAATGCCTTGGCGGGGGTGGATTTTTCCGTGAGCCAAGGCGAGTTCGTCGCCATTATGGGCCCTTCAGGTTCCGGCAAATCCACTGCCATGAACATTATCGGCTGCCTTGATACGCCAAGTTCGGGGCGTTATGATTTTCTTGGCGCGGATGCCGGAACACTTGACCGTGGACGGCGCGCCAAATTGCGCAGCCTCTATGTCGGGTTCATCTTTCAGGGTTACAATCTGTTGCCAAGAACGACGGCCCTGGAAAATGTCGAACTGCCGCTGGTCTATCGCGGCGTGCCGGGCCGCAAGCGGCGGGAGCTTGCCATGGAAGCATTGGGCAAGGTCGGTCTTCTCGGGCGGGAGACACACACGCCCGCCGAACTTTCCGGCGGTCAGCAGCAACGCGTCGCCATCGCCCGCGCCATCGTCACCAACCCCATGCTGCTCCTCGCCGATGAGCCGACCGGCAATCTCGACACGGCGCGTACGCGCGAAATCATGGAGCTTCTGAGCGACCTGAATGTGGAAAGCGGCCTCACCGTGGTGATGGTGACGCACGAGCATGAAGTGGCGGCGTTCGCCTCGCGCAACATTCTTTTTCGCGACGGCAACATCGAATCCGACGCGGTTCTGGGAGCGCGCGATGCTGCTTGAAACGATACGCCTTGCGCTGCGCTCGGTTCGCCGCAATGCGCTGCGCTCGATCCTGACCCTGCTCGGCATCGTGATTGGCGTTGCGGCGGTCATCGCCATGCTGACCATCGGTTCAGGCACGACCGCCAAGGTCAAATCAGATATTTCAAAGCTCGGCAGCAACCTTCTGGTGGTCCGCCCCGGCGCTCCGGCGGGACCCGGCCAGCAAGCGGGTTCCGCCCGCACATTCACCCAAAAGGATGTCGTCGCCCTGCACCGCGAGATTGCCGACGCCAAGGCAATTTCCGCAGCCTCGCAGAAAAGCGTCAAAGTGGTTTACGGCACCGAGAGCCTCACCGTGCAAATCACCGGAACCGACGCCGCCTATTTCGCCGCGCGCAACCTTGGCGTCACCATGGGACGGGAGTTCAGCGAATCCGAGGTTCGCGGCGGTGCGAGCGTGTGCCTCATTGGCGAGACCGTTCGCAAACAGTTTTTTGGTTCAGGAACCCCCGTCGGTTCGGCCATCCGCATCGGGCGCATGAATTGCAATGTGATCGGCCTTCTCGAACAGAAGGGCTTCTCGCAGTTCGGACAGGATCAGGACAATATCGTCTTGATGCCGCTGGCCGGATTCCAGCGCCGCGTGGCTGGCGACAATGACATCCAGACGATCTACGTCTCCGCCAAGGACGGCGTTTCAACATCGAACACGCAGAGCCTGATCGAGGACATTTTGCGTGACACCCGCCGCATTGCACCTGGCAGGGAGGATGATTTCTCTGTGCGCGACATGACTCAGATCGCCAGCGCCATGGCATCGACCACTGCGGCGATGACCGGCATGCTCGGCGCGGTCGCGGCCATCAGCCTTCTGGTTGGCGGCATCGGCATCATGAACATCATGCTCGTCTCGGTGACCGAGCGCACCCGCGAGATCGGCATCCGCCT
>JANNRN010000428.1:0-7941 GCA_031401375.1 Phyllobacteriaceae bacterium
TTACCTGCCGCCCACAGCCTCGGCCATAGGGGAGCGGCTCCAGTGCGTGGCATTGGGCGGGCTCTCCGGCACCGTCTTCGCGAGCACTTTCAGGCGCGTCTCCCGGGGCAGCGGCGGCACCCGGGACGGCCGGGTCTTGTCGCGCCGGAGCCCGGCCACGCCCTCGTCGAGATAGCGCGCCTGCCAGCGCCAGACCGTCGGCTTGGACGTTCCTGCGCGCCGCATGATCTGGCTGGTGTCGCAGCGGTCGGCTGTCGCCAACACGATACCGGCGCGCCAGACAACCTTCCGGGGCGTGTTGCGGTCAGTGAGCAGCGCTTCCAGCTGCGCACGGTCGGCGGGCCCAAGATAATGGCAGATGTCATCGCGTCTCATGCCTCAACACTGACACATCTGACCGGAAATGGGAATCTTCTGTCAGGGGAAGAACACTAGGGCAGCGAATTTTGACCGTTGTCGCATCAGGAAGCGGAGGTCACTCGGATCCAACTCGAAACATCACACAAGGAAACGTGCTGTTTTCCAATGACTTGCAAGCTAAACACCAAATTGGCGCAGGCAACAGGTCTGGAGAATATCGACCCCGAGAGACCACTTCCAGGCCTCTTGGCGCGTAGGCCGGTTATCAGCCCCATCCGCATAACCCTCGAAAACAACGGGAAAATCCGGCCGCAGCCGGATGGGGAGAACGCTTTCGCGAGAGCAAGTGGCGGAGGCGGTGGGATTCGAACCCACGGTACGGTTTCCCGCACGACGGTTTTCAAGACCGTTGCCTTAAACCACTCGGCCACCCCTCCTGAACGGCATGCTCTTGCGAAAAATCGGCCGCAAATGCAAGTCCAAAGCAATAAAGGCCAAGGCAAACCGTCTGTTTCGGCGTCTGTCGCAATTATGTCTTCGAACCGCCACAATGTTTTAATTCAACGTCAAACATTGCATGCCAGAAATGTACACCGGCTTGGGGGCGGGTGCAGTGTTCGAGGGGACAAGTTTGACCGACAACGTAAATGCGCGACCGGTGATCAGGCGGCGTTCGCCTCATCGGCTTTCCGTGCTTGTTGTCAGCCTTTCGGTGGCGGCATTGCTTTCCGGTTGCGCCACTGAGCCAACCAAGGTTGCCAGCCGCACCAAGTCGAAGTCCAAGGAATATTTCTCCGAGATTGAATATGGCGTGAAAGCCAGTCCGCGTGTTGTGGCGGCGGCGCTGCACCTGCCGGGCATGAAGGCCGTGCGGATGCCCCGCGGCGGCGGGCGCGACCAGGTTGGCAAACCGTACAAGGTGCGGGGCAAGTGGTATTATCCGAAGGAAGAGACCGGTTACGACCGCAAGGGCATGGCCTCATGGTATGGCGACGCCTTTCATGGCCGCCTGACTGCCAATGGCGAAGTCTACGACATGAATCATCTTTCGGCTGCCCACCCCACCATGCCGCTGCCGAGCTACGCCCGGGTCACCAATTTGAAGAACGGCAGTTCGGTCATTGTGCGCGTCAATGACCGCGGACCCTATGCACACGGGCGCGTCATCGACCTGTCGAAACGCGCGGCACATCTTCTCGACTACGCGTCCAGCGGAACCGCGAAGGTGCGCGTTGAGTATGTCGGACGGGCGCCGGTCGACGGTGCAGATGACAATTACCTGATGGCCTCATTCCAGTCCGGTGATGGCGGTGTTGCCCCTGCCGACGCCATGCAGCCAAATGTCATGGTGGCGATGGCCGGGCCGACGCCGGCAATGCCCGGTGCGGCGCAGCAAATCATCTTTGAAGGGGAACGGCCTGTGATGGCCGCGTCCATGTCGATTGATGCCGGTCAGGATCCGTTTGCCATGATGGTGCACCAGGTCCTGATACCTGACATTGGCCCGATTGTCCCGGACAAGCCTGCGTTCGATCCGCTGTCCGGCATGCCGATGGCTTCCGCGCAATCCTCCGGCGCCGCCGCAACTTGGGTTTCGGCCTATGCGGACGAGCGGATCAACGTTGCCTATGGCGCCGCATCGCCGTTCAGCGACTTGAAGCTGAACGAGGAACAGATCAAGGCCTCGTGGAAACGCCAGAACCCGACGTCTTTGGATTCAATCGACGAATATGTTCTGCTTGGCAGTTTTTCGAAGACGATGGCCGCTGAGCTTTCGGCAAAACTTGATGGCGCCGGCAGATTGATCGCGGAAGAGGATGGCAATCAGGTGACGATCCGGCTTGAATCAGATGGCCGTGCCCCGCTTGATGCCTTGCTTCAGCTCAGCTGGAACGCCGGTGCGCAGGATGCCTTCGTGGTGCGTGATTAGAGCATTTCCGCTTTTGATGGAATCATCAAAAGCAAAGGACAATGCGACATATCAAGGACTTAGAGCAAAGTGATTGTTCCGTGAAACGCCCTTTGCTCTAGCCCAAATGGTTGCGGACGCCGGCCCGTTCACCTTCATTTCGATCATCTGTTGAAGTCGCCTCGCTGGCGCGTGTAAGGTCCCCGCGTTGGGACTGAATCACCAGGGACTTTGTGACCATGAAATTTTTCGTGGCATTGATGCTGTCATGCCTCAACTTTCAGGCAAGCGTTGCCATCAGTGCGGAGCTGTTTGAGACCAAGGCCAAACAAGCATTCCTGATTGATGGCGAAACCGGCACGATTCTTTTTGAGAAAGATGCGGACGCGCCGATTCCGCCAGCCTCCCTTGCCAAACTGATGACGATGGAGCTGGTGTTCAACTCCATCAAACGCGGCGAGCATTCGCTCAATGACTTGATCCATATCAGCGAAAATGCATGGCGCACGGGTGGAGCGCCGTCGGGCGGCTCCACCATGTTCGCCGAGCTCAACTCGGATATCAGGCTCGCCGATCTGATCCGCGGCGTCATCGTGCAATCGGCAAATGATGCGTGCATCGCCATTGCCGAGGCCTTTTCGGGCAGTGAGGAAAAGTTTGCCGAGGCAATGACCAAGCGGGCGAGAGAGCTTGGCCTGACGCGTTCCCTCTTCAAGAACTCCACCGGGCTTCCGGCGCAAGGCCAGCGTGTCACCATGCGCGAACTTGTTGTTCTCGGCCGGCATATCTGGAAAGAATATCCCGGCTTTTATCCGATCTATTCCGAACGGGAGTTCGAGTGGAACAAAATCAAGCAGCGAAACCGCAATCCGCTTCTTGCCATGGATATTGGCGCGGACGGCATGAAGACCGGTTTTACGGAAGAATCGGGATACGCCATACTCGGTTCGTCCAAGCGCGGCGGCATGCGGTTGTTCATGGCGTTGAGCGGGATGGCGAGCGACAAGGAACGGGCGGCGGAGGCGCGAAAGATGCTGGAATGGGGCGCCGCCAATTTTGAACGGCGCGATCTGTTCAAACCGGGAGAACCTGTTGGAGAGGCGGTGGTGTTCGGCGGTGTCAAGTCTCACGTGCCGTTGCTTGCAAACGGCGGCGTTTCGGTCTTGGTGCCGGTCGCAAACGAGGAATTGCTGAAAGCGCGCGTGGTCTATCGCGGCCCCCTCAAGGCGCCCGTCAAGAAGGGAACGGAGGTCGGCACGCTGCGGGTTTTCGCCGGAGACCGTCTGATGCAGGAAACGATGGTGTTTGCAGGTGAAGACATTGGCGTCGGGCCGCTGTCACGCCGGGCGAAAGATGCTGCCATCGAATTGATGACGGGCTGGATACGCGCCTTGTAGATGCGCCTTGCTAAGTCCCGGCTTGCGATTGAGTAATCCTCGGCAAGACCCTATGTTCTGTCACACGGTCATTTAGCGGATATAGATTTGCGCGGTTTGTTCATCACGTTTGAAGGAGGCGAGGGGGCGGGAAAGTCCACTCAGATCAAACGGTTGGCTGAAACGCTTGAGGCGAGGGGGCTTGATGTTCTCGTCACCCGTGAGCCCGGCGGATCGCCCGGTGCCGAGGCCGTGCGTCATGTTCTGCTGTCGGGTGCTGCCGAATCACTTGGCCTCAAAATGGAAGCGATGCTGTTTGCCGCGGCGCGCAGTGATCACGTTGAACAGGTGATCCGCCCTGCGGTCACGCAAGGCAACATTGTTTTGTGCGACCGCTTCATGGATTCCAGCCGCGTCTATCAGGGCAAAGCCGAAGGAATGCCGGAGGGCTTTGTTGAAGAGCTGGAAAGGGTCACGGTCAACGGCATGGTGCCGGACCTTACGCTCATTCTCGACCTTGATCCGGAGGAAGGATTGCGCCGGGCGGCAGCACGGGGCACAGGGCCTGCGGATCGTTACGAGAAGGAATCACTGGCCTTGCACAAGGTGCGCCGCGAGGGCTTCCTTGAAATCGCCAGACAGGAGCCACAGCGTTGCCGCGTGATCGATGCCGCGCGCGACCCGGACATCGTCGCGTCGCACATCATGAGAGCGGTGGTGGATCTTGTGCAAGCCCGCAAGGCCAACGGAAAAGTGTCGATTGATGATCGAGTTTGACCTTCCCGCTCAGCACGATACCTTGCCTGGCATCAAGGCGCCGGTCGAGAACGCGGCCTTGTTTGGTCACGCGGACAAGGCCGGATTGCTCGCCCGGGCCTACCAGGGCGGCCGCCTGCATCATGCGCTTTTGTTTGAGGGGCCCTCCGGCATTGGCAAGGCCGGCATGGCTTTTCATCTGACACAGCATCTCATTGCGTTTCCGTCTGCGATTGATGCGCCGGAAACGCTTGCATTGCTCGACCGCAATGGCAGCGATTTTCGTCAGTTGGCGCTCGGCACGCATTTGCAGGCGTTGCACCTGACGCGGCCGTTTGACGCCAAAACGGAGAAGTTCAAAACCAAACTGACGGTCGATGAGATCCGCCGCATCAACCATTTTTTGTCCCGGACCAGTCCCGGCGACGGATACCGTGTGGTGATTATCGATCCGGTCAACGACATGAATGACAGTGCCGCAAACGCCCTGTTGAAAAATCTCGAAGAGCCGCCGAAAAGAACGCTGTTTGTTCTGGTCGCGCATTCTGCGGGCCGCATCCTTCCGACAATCCGGTCGCGGTGTCAGGTGATGCGCTTTGAGGCCCTCAGCGACGAAAATCTCAAATTGGCGGCGGCGGCTGCAACAGAGTCGGCGCCTGTCGCAGCAGACATACTCAACCGTGTTGTTTCATTGGCGGAGGGCAGTGTTCGCCGCGCGCTGATGCTGGCGAGCTTTGGCGGATTGGAAGTCACCGAGACCGCAGACCGGCTGGTCGCTAACACGCGCTTTGACACCGACCTTGCCGCAAAGCTCGGGGACGCGATGATGGCGCGTGAAGCCGATATTCAGTTCCAACTTCTCACCGACCATTTGCTGCAGAAAATTGCCCGCGCCACAAGGCAGCATGTGCAGTCCAACGACTTGGCGCGTGCCCATACGATGGCCCGGTTTCACGCGGAAACCCAGCGCAATCTCGCGGCGGCGCAGGCATTCAATCTGGATCGCAAGCAGACCGTCTTTGGCCTCATCGCCAATCTCAACGCCAAGGCGCATTCCGGCCTTGTGTAGCTTTCTTGATTTGCTTGGTTTATCTGGCACTCAAGTGAAAACGAGACGTGTTTGAGCATGCGCGAAAAATTTTACATCACGACGCCGATTTTCTATCCGAACGGCGTCCCGCATATCGGTCATGCCTATACGGCGATTGCCACCGATGTATTGGCCCGTTTCGAGCGTCTTGACGGCAAGGACGTGTTCTTCCTTTCGGGCACGGATGAACACGGCCAGAAAATGCAGCAGACGGCGGTGAAAGAGGGCGTTACGCCGCTCGAACTTGCTGATCGCAATTCGGCGGTTTTTCGCGAGATGCTGCGGGTTCTCAACTGCTCCAATGACGACTTCATCCGCACGACTGAAGTGCGCCACAGGATTGCCTGTCAGGCGCTTTGGGAGAAAATGCTGGCCAATGGCGACATTTATCTGGGCAAGTATGGCGGCTGGTACTCGGTGCGCCAGGAAGCCTATTTCGATGAAGCGGAAACCATAAAGGGCGAGGACGGCATTCGCCGCGAACCGCTGGGCTCGCCCGTCGAATGGGTCGAAGAGGAAAGCTATTATTTCCGCCTTTCGGCCTATGGCGAAAAGCTCCTGAACCTTTACGAATCGAACCCGGATTTCGTCGGCCCTGCGGAACGGCGCAATGAGGTGGCGAGTTTTGTGAAGTCGGGGCTCCGGGATCTGTCAGTGTCGCGCACCACCTTTGACTGGGGCATCAAGGTGCCGGGCCATGACGGTCATGTCATGTATGTCTGGGTTGACGCGCTGACGAATTACATCACAGCCGCAGGTTACCCCGATCCGGATGCAGCGCGCTGGCCCTTCTGGCCCGCCATGCACATTATCGGAAAGGACATTGTGCGCTTTCACGCGGTCTATTGGCCAGCTTTCCTCATGTCCGCCGGGTTGGAGCTTCCCAGGCGCGTCTACGCGCATGGTTTCCTCTATAACAAGGGGGAAAAGATGTCGAAGTCCGTCGGCAACGTCATTGATCCCTTCGCGCTGGTCGAGCACTACGGTCTTGATCAACTGCGCTATTTCCTCATGCGCGAAGTGCCTTTCGGACAGGATGGCAGCTATAGCCATGAAGCGATTGTCAACCGCACAAACGCCGATCTGGCCAATGATCTCGGCAATCTGGCACAGCGTTCCCTGTCGATGATCAGCAAGAACTGCGAAGGCAAAGTACCCGCCAAAGGGGCGTTCAGCGAGGCGGACGAGAACATCCTCCTGCTTGCCGCCAACGCTTACGGGCAAGCGCGCGATGCAATGTCAGTGCAGGCCATCCACACGGCGCTGGCGGCTATATTCGATGTCGTTGCGGAGGCGAACCGTTACTTTGCCGGGCAGGAACCCTGGGCTTTGCGCAAAAGTGATTTTGCCCGGATGGAAACGGTGCTTTACGTCACCGCTGAAGTGCTCCGGCGCGTGGGGTTGCTGGTGCAGCCTTTCATGCCGCAATCGGCTGCAACGCTCCTGAACATGCTGGCGGTTGCCGATGACCGCCGCGAGTTTGCGCATGTCGGCGAGACGTTTGCCCTCGTGCCCGGCACCTTGCTTCCCGCGCCAGAGCCGGTTTTCCCGCGCTATGTCGAAAAGACCGGGGATGGCGCCTGACGATGCTGGTCGATAGCCATTGTCATCTTGATTTTCCGGATTTTGACGCTGAACGCGACGATATCATTGCGCGCGCGGGCCGGGCCGGTGTCGGGTTGATGGTGACCATTTCGACGCGGGTGCGCAAGTTCGACAGGATTCGCGCCATCGCTGAAACCCATCCGGAAGTTTTCTGTTCGGTCGGCACGCATCCGCATAATGCCGGTGAAGAGACGGATGTGACGGCAAAGGAACTGATTGCGCTTTCAACTTACGAAAAGTGCGTTGCGATCGGTGAAGCTGGTCTCGACTATCACTATGACAAATCTCCGCGCGACGCGCAGGCGCATGGCTTGCGCGTCCATGCCGAAGCTGCCCGTCACACGGGATTGCCGCTGGTCATTCATGCCCGAAATGCTGATGACGACATGGAGAGGATTTTGCGCGAGGAAACAGGGAAGGGGGCCTTTCCTTTCCTGCTTCACTGTTTCTCGTCCGGTGCAAGCCTGGCAGACGTTGGCGCGGAGCTTGGCGGGTATGTCTCATTCTCCGGCATCCTGGCATTCAAAAACTCCGAAGATATCCGCGCCATCGCCCGCAGGGTTCCGGTTGACCGCCTCTTGGTCGAAACCGATGCGCCATATCTTGCGCCGCCGCCACATCGCGGCAAACGCAACGAACCGGCCTTTGTGCGCGAAACGGCCAAATGCCTTGCCGAGACGCTTGGGCGTTCAATTGAGGACATTGAAACGATCACGACCCGGAATTTTTTCCGGCTGTTCTCCAAGGTTCCGCGGCAATTGCATCCGGACGGGCTGGATGCCTGACATTTTGCGCTTCACGATACTTGGATGCGGATCGTCTCCCGGCGTGCCGCGCGTCACCGG
>JANNRN010000429.1:0-14335 GCA_031401375.1 Phyllobacteriaceae bacterium
GGGACATTGGCCGGCACTTTTCGGTCAATCGCATGCTGTCGTTCGACTCGGTCAAACTGCGGATTGATCGCGAGCAATCGCTGTCATTCCTCGAATTCAACTACATGATCCTGCAAGCCTATGATTTTCTTGAGCTTTACAGGCGCACCGGTTGCCGGTTGCAAATGGGCGGATCGGATCAATGGGGCAATATCGTTAACGGCATTGAACTCGGACGGCGGGTCGCGGATGCCGAGCTATATGCTTTGACATCGCCGCTTCTCACGACATCGTCCGGCGCCAAAATGGGCAAAACTGCGTCGGGCGCAGTCTGGCTCAATGCGGAAATGGCGAGCCCCTATGAATTCTGGCAATACTGGCGAAACACTGAAGACGCAGACGTTGAGCGCTTCCTCAAGCTCTATACGACGATGCCGATGGATGAGATCGGACGGCTTGCCGGTCTCGGCGGCGCCGAGATCAATGAAGCCAAGAAAGTTCTTGCAACTGAAATCACCGCGTTGCTGCATGGCCGCAGTGAAGCCGAGCAGGCGGCTGAGACCGCGCGAAGGACGTTTGAAGGCGATGGTTTTTCCGGAAATTTGCCATCGGTCGAGATCGCGAAAGCCGAGATCTCCGCAGGCATCGGTCTGCTGACCGCCATTGTCAGAGCGGGTCTGGCATCCTCAAATGGCGAGGCCAGACGTCATGTCCAAGCTCACGCCATCCGGCTGAACGATGAGCTGGTCAGCGACGACAAGCGTGTGATTTCAGCGGCGGATGTCACTGGCGACGGCGTGATCAAACTGTCGCTTGGCAAAAAGAAGCATATCCTGCTGCGCCCGGTATGATTTTCGTCACTGAAACTCAAATATCTGCCGGAATATGCCCGGTGCGATCACCGAGATCGGATTGACGGAAAGCTGCGGCTTCTTGGCATTGCCTGACAATTTGAAGGTGATGCCGATAAGGCCCCTGTCGCGCCCGTTGCCGAGTATGCCGCCAAGCAGAGGTATTTCGCCAAAGATCCGGTTGAGCCCATAGGCGGGCATGAATGTCCCGGAGATGTTGATATTGCCGGCCCGGTCATAGGCGGTGCCCTGGAATGCAAGACCGATCATCTCGCTGCGCAGAATTCCATTGCCCAGCGCCAGGAAGCCGGCACTCTTTCGAATGTCTGCGTATCCCCGTGAAAATTTCACTTTGCTGACATCAATGTCCTTTTTCACCGCGTCCGTGAGGCTCGGCCCCCCGCCTTTCGGCGCTCCTCCGACGAGAGAACGCATGCGTGGTTCATCGACAAGCGTGAAATTGCGCGCGTCAACTGATCCATTCAGGGGTCCGTCACCGGATGAGGCCAGGTTTACGTTGATCGAGCCGCCGCGCATCTTGTCGTAATAGTCGAAGAAGCGCAGCAGTGAGCCCGCGTCACCCGACTGGATGGTCACGACACGCTGTTCGCCCTCCTGCCGGTTTGCGACCTCAACGCCGCCTCCCCCGTTGGTCGTCGCGCTGATTTGAAGGCGGTCGACCCGGGCGCCGCGTCCTGAATAACTCATCCTCAGGCCAGTGAGGGTTTCAGAGTTGAACCCCGTCACCTGTCCAATGTCCGCCTCAACGGAAATGCCAATCGCGCCGACTGCCTTGGCGGCAGCGTCAAAACTGCCTGTGACCCGTTTGACCAGCGCGCGCACGTCGAGGGACTCTCCGGCGACCTTGACTGCGTAGCCGTTCTTGGTCCGGGAAATTTTCGCAGAGACATTGTCGCCGCGGACAAGACGCACCGATGAAAGGGCAGCCTCGGCCAGGCCGGATTTATCGAGACTGATGTCGCCGCGAATGGCAAAACTCTCGCCGGATAAATCAAAGTCGGTCAGTCTTGTCTTGCCCGCCACCGTGCTCATCGCAAAAGTAGCGGCAGCCGAAACGCCAGGCCCCTTCGACCAGCCAACGAAATCCAGTGCGATGGTGGCCTTTGTCAGGTCCGCGGTGATCTGCCTGCTGCTTCCGGTCGCCGAACTCAGATCGACATAGACCGGCCCTTTGACGAACTGGTTGAGGCCCGGCGCAAAGGTAGCGCGGGCTTTTTCATTGAGTTCGAGTTGGACCGACAGATCGCGCTTGGCATCCGCATCGCCAAATGGCTGTTTCAAACTGATTTTCGCGGGTAATCCGTTCAGCTTGGCAGCCGCTTTCATCTCGAAGCCGGATTTGTCCGCGCTGATTGAGCCGTTTGCATCGGACATGGTCTGGCCATCGAATTCCTTGGCGATGGAGACCCCTTTGAGGTCGATTTTGGCAGACCAATCAATATCGCCCGCCCTCGTCTGCGCTTTGAGGGGGAACCGGGCTTTCAGCGTCACGGAAGCATCGCCTGAGATATCTCCCAAAGCAAAAGGCGCGTTCTTCATGGCATCAACGGGCTTGCGGCCGGCAAAGGCGGCAACGGCCGCCGCACTGCCGGACACAGTCGCACTTACGTCCGCCATGAGCGGCTTTCCGCGCTCGTAGGGGATGACTATCAGCGCCTCGGACACTCTGGCGGATTGCCCCTCATCAAGATAGACGGTGCCGCTTTCGACCTGGACCTCAGTATTGGTGCCGCGCACCGTGACAAGTCCTTTTGCATCGCGCACCGGCGGAAGATCACCGGCAATGTCAAACCGGGCGCCCGAAATGTTGAAGCTGGCGTTTAATTCCTCCGGTGTGAGCGTTGGCGCTTGAACGGGCCCGCTGTAGCGCCCCTCCGGCAGGTAAACGTCGATGGTGCTGTCGGTCAGGAAACCACCGTAGACCTTTTCAAATACCCATTTGCGCGCGCCGTAGGCCACATTGAGCGGCCATATTTGCTTGGCATGAGCGACCGACATTCGGGGTATGCGGAATCCGAAGACTGCACGCGGCGACCCGCCCAGGAATGTCAACGTTCCCTTGCCGTAAAGTTCACCGCTCAAAGTGCGCAATCCGATGTCGGTCAGGTTCACCACACTTGATGACGTGTCGATACTGCCTCGAACGACGGCAGAAACGTCGACCGATGCTTCCGGCGATGTCTCTGGTTTGAGCGCTGCGCGCGAGCTCACGATCTCAAAGTCATATCCAGGGTTTTCCGGGCCCGCCTTCGGCAGGATTGCGCCGCTGAATTCCGCAAAATTCGCTCCTGATCGAAGTGACGACGGCAGTATCTCCAGTTTGTCGGCGTCCGAGCGCAACTCGACCCGCAAAATGGCGGAGCCCCGCACCAAGCGATTGCGGCCCGCGTTCGTGGCAAACTGCGGTATCACACCGCGCGCGCGCAAAACCTTCACGCTGCCTTGGCGCAAGCCTTGCAGTTCAAGGGACATGCGGGCGGTCAGCAACGGCTCGCTCAGCGTGCCGTCGGGTTCAGTGGCGCCCTCCCGGCCTGGCCGCAGCACCGGAAACTCTCCCACGCTCAGCGAAAAAGAATCTGCGCTGGCAAGCGCGCCCGCGAGCGAGTAGTTGACGCCGCGCCACGCGATGCGCCCCGCCAGCGCATAGGCTTCACCGCTTTCGCGGCCAAGATCCGCTGATTCGATCGTGATGAGGTCCGGATCGCTGGCTGAGCCTGTCTTGACCCGGACGCGGTTCATCGAGAAATCCTGCCTCGCGCTCTCGGAAAGCTCTTTCATGGCAACATCGGTTCGCGAGAAAACCCATTCCACGGCCGTCCGCGCCGATAATTGGCCATTTTTGTTGCGAAACGGCGCCAGAGGGTCGCCGGAATCGGTCGGCGAAGTCAAATCGATCACCGCGTCATTGACCTCAACGCGAGAGACGACAACTTCTCCGAACAGGAGTTTCCAAGCCCCAACGCCCAGCTTTACCGACGCAGCCGAAGCCCGCTCGCGGCCGGTGCTGCTCGACAGAATGGAAACATCGTCCGCCTCGATGGCGATGTTTCCTTCAGAATCGAGCGAAATACTCGTTTGATCAATCTTCGCATCCAAGTCCGGTCCGAGAAAGGAACTCAACGAGGCTTGGGCGCGGCCAGACAGCCATTCGCTCGAAATTCCGTGTTGAAGAACAAGATAGACGCCGCCGAGACAGGCGCTGAACAGCATGGTGGCCAAGCCAATTGCACGCCAGTAGCGACGTCCTGAAATTGCGCGCCAGGAGCGACGGCCTGAACTGGAATTTCGGCGTCTTGGCGCCTTGGGAACATTCTTGTCGACGGCCGACGGAAAGCTGTGCAAGGGCGCAATGTCGCGCTTGCGAAACTTCACCTTCTCGATTTTCAGTTTCGGACCTGTCAAAAGCAGCTTTCAAATAATGGGCGAAGGCTGGAATCAATCCGCCTCGCGCTCTATCTGTGCAAACAACCACGAACAGAGATAACCGTAAAGAAAGGCGATGCGATGACCCTGAATGCCGGAATGCAGGCCCCGGACTTTGATCTCCCATCACATGACGGCGGGAGCCTTTCGCTCAGTGCGCTGGCCGGCAGGAAAATCGTGCTGTATTTCTATCCGAAGGATGACACGAGTGGCTGCACCCTTGAAGCCAAGGATTTTTCCTGTCTCACCGGCGAATTCAATGATGCCGATACGGTTGTCATCGGCATGTCACCGGACAGCGCCAAAAGCCACGGCAAATTCAGGGCCAAGTACGATCTGAGCGTCGAACTGGTTGCCGACGAAAGCAAGGAAGTGTTGCAGGCATATGGCGTCTGGGTCGAAAAAAGCATGTATGGCCGCACGTACATGGGCGTCGAGCGGACGACCTATCTGATTGACCGCCAGGGAAAGATCGCACAGGTTTGGCCGAAGGTGAAAGTCGCCGATCATGCCAGCGAGGTTCTCGCCGCCGCGCGTGAATTGAAGTAATTTGCTTGCACATCTAGCAACTTGTCAGAGAAGGCATGTTGCAAGCGCTCGCAAAGACACAGAGTGCTCTTCGAGCCTGCGGCCAATGGCATTGCGCGCGGGTTCGGAAGAAATAACGGGGTCGTCCCGGTTTGAAACAGCAAGCTGGAAGTCGCGCCCCGGTGCGCTAGCGCCCCAAGGCGCATCAGTTTTGGCCAAAATGAGCTTGGCGCTGGGCAACCTCATTGAATTTGTTTGTTTATCTTTGCCAAATTGGCGATTGTGGCGCGTCACAAAAGGGTTTGTTAACCCTAACAGTTTCTAATTGCCGGATGATCGTTTGTCCCGAGTTGGTCCGGCCATGAGTCACGCTTCAAGTCGCAAAGACACAAAACCAAACGTCTTTGGAAGACGCAAGGAACCACATACGATCATTATTGCCCATGGCAATGATATCAGGCATTTCACGGTCAAACCCTGGATGGCGATGACGGCTGGAGCGTTCTGTGCGGCTGTCGCATTCGGCTACATCATCGCCACATCCTACCTCGTGTTGCGCGATGACCTGATCGGCGCAACCATTGCGCGGCAGGCGCGGCTTCAACATGCCTACGAGGACCGTATTTCAGCGCTGCGCACGCAGGTTGACCGCATTACCAGCCGCCAGCTGCTCGACCAGCAACTCATGGAATCGAAGGTCGTTGAGCTGATTGAGCGTCAGGAACAGTTGACCAGCAGGGACGGAAAGCTCGGCAATGTGTTGAGCAAGGCCAAGGCAGCTCTCGGCGAAATACCGGTGCCTCAGGAAAAGCCGGACGACAAGAGCGCGTCGCTGATCGATGCGGTGCAAACCGGGAGTGTCGCCGCATCGCTGTTTTCATCGCGCAGCGGCGCTGCATCGAACGAATCGGCGGCCGACCGCGCCGACCGGCTTTTTGTCACCATCAACCGCTCCTTGCGTGAAATTGACGCAAATCAGATGACACACGTGCGTTATCTGGCGTCGGCGGCCCGGGAAAACGCGACCAAGATTGAGCGCGCGCTGAATGTTGCGGGCTACACGCCGGCCAGCGGCGCTGGAACAGCCGAGGGCGGGCCATTCATTGCGGCGGACAGTGCGGAGGCGATGAGCAGCTTCAATGCGGAAGTCGAAAATCTCGATCTCGCACTGGGTCAACTGCGCCGGGCGAAAAAGGCTGTCAGCGCTTATCCACTCGCAAATCCTTCGCCCGGAGCGGACATAACAAGCAGCTTTGGCACGCGCCGTGATCCCCTGCTCGGCACCGCCGCCTTCCATTCAGGGATTGATTTCCGCGGCAGCATCGGCGCCCCGGTCAAGGCAACAGCGGACGGCAAGGTTATCTCGGCGGGCAGGAACGGCGGCTACGGCAACATGGTGGAAATTGATCACGGCAACGGTCTGACCACACGCTTTGCGCATATGAGCCGCATTTATGTCAGTGAGGGCGACGATGTGAACGCCGGTATGGTGGTCGGCGCCGTCGGATCAACCGGGCGCTCAACAGGGCCGCATCTGCATTATGAAGTGCGCAAATCCGGTCTGGCGCTTGACCCGATTACATTCATCCGGGCTGGGCGAAAGATTGAAAATCTGCTGTAGACAGAACTGAAGCGACAGAAAACCGCTTCTGGCTTGGTCTTATTCCAGGTCCGCCACTTCGGCCTTGCCGCCATAGGCGCGCTGGGCAAGCGCGGCCTCCATGAATGCATCCAAGTCGCCATCGAGCACATCCTGCGGACTGGGGCTTTCGGCGCCGGTGCGCAAATCCTTGACCATCTGGTAGGGTTGCAGCACATAGGACCGGATCTGGTGGCCCCAGCCGATGTCGGTTTTTGATGCCTGCTCCTTGTTGGCCGCAGCCTCGCGTTTTTCCAATTCATTCTCATAAAGGCGGGCTCGCAGCATCGACCAGGCCGTGGCCCTGTTCTTGTGCTGTGAACGGTCCGCCTGGCATTGAACAACAATTCCGGTTGGAATGTGTGTGATGCGCACTGCCGAATCGGTGGTGTTGACGTGTTGTCCGCCAGCGCCCGACGAGCGGTAGGTATCGATTCTGCAGTCCGACTCCTTCACGTCTATATCGATGGAGTCATCAACGACAGGATAGACCCAGGCACTCGAAAACGACGTGTGGCGGCGTGCGTTTGAATCATATGGCGAAATGCGCACGAGCCGGTGCACGCCGGATTCGGTTTTCAACCAACCATACGCGTTCGTCCCTTTGACATGCAGCGTTGCTGATTTGATCCCAGCTGATTCTCCGTCCTGGTACTCCAGCATGTCGACTTTCATGCCCTTGCGCTCAGCCCAACGGGTGTACATGCGAAGAAGCATGGAGGCCCAATCCTGGCTTTCGGTGCCGCCGGCGCCGGAATGGACTTCCAGATAACAGTCGTTGGCATCGGCTTCGCCGGAAAGCAGCGATTCAACTTGCCGGCGGGCGATCTCGGCTTTCAGTTCACGAATTGCGTTCTCCGCCTCGGATACAACCGGCGCATCACCCTCTTCTTCCGCCATGGAGATGAGTTCGACATTGTCATCAAGAGATGCGTTGAGCTTGAGGATTCCGTTGATGCTGTCATCAAGATACTGCCGCTCACGCATCAGTTTCTGCGCGTCCTGCGGGTCGTTCCAAAGCGAAGGGTCCTCGGCGCGTTCGTTCAGATAGCCAAGCCGTTTGACGCCTTGATCCCAGTCAAAGATGCCTCCTCAGCAGGGTGATTCCCTGCTTGATTTCATTGACCATCGTTTCGATCTCGGCACGCATTCAAGAATTCCTGTTGCAAAATCGGGCGGACCATAGTTTCGGGTCCGCCCGGTGTAAAGGCTCGAAATCAGAGCAATGAGATCAGAAAAGGCCGCCGCCGCCCGACTGGATGGCTTCGGTCGCCTTGGGCGAAATCGCGGTGCCTTGTTCGATGACGAATTCGTCCATGCCGATGACCGAATAGGAGTCTGCCGGGCCAGTGCCGGGCTTGAACGCTTCAAGAATGACACCCGGCCCTTCACCAAAGGCGCGCATGCCGGTCTTGCGGTCGATTGCGATTTCGGTCATGCCTTCGGGGATGCGGAAATCTACCGGTTTGGTGTCCTTTAACGCCGCTTGCACGAACTCTTTGAAGATCGGCGCGCACAGTGCGCCGCCGGTTGAGCCCTTGCCCATGGGGGTAGGCTTGTCAAACCCCATCATGACGCCGACCACAAGATCGGGTGTATAGCCAACAAACCAGGTGTCTTTTTCCTCGTTTGTGGTTCCGGTCTTTCCCGCCACCGGCATGCCGATGTCCTTGATATTGGCCGCAGTGCCGCGCTGAACAACACCTTCCATCATTGATGTGATCTGAAAGGCGGTCATCGGATCAAGCACCTGATCCCGGTTGTCAATCAGTTCCGGTTCTGGCTGATCAAGCCAGCTTGTTGCCGTGCACCCCTCGCAAGCGCGCTCATCATGCTTGAATATCGTCTTTCCATAGCGGTCCTGGATGCGGTCGATCAGGGACGGCTTGATCGACTTGCCGCCATTTGCAAACACGGAGAAGGCCGACGCCATGCGCATGGTGGTCGTCTCGCCAGAGCCGAGCGACATCGCCAGCACCGGCAGCATCTTGTCATAGACGCCAAAGCGTTCCGCGTATTCGGCAACCAGTTTCATGCCCATGTCCTTGGCAAGGCGCACCGTCATCAGATTGCGCGATTGCTCAATTCCAAGGCGAAGCGTCGATGGTCCGGCGGCCTTGCCGCCATAGTTTTTCGGCGACCAAATGCCCAGGTTTCCGCCCTGATCCACCTCTATCGGCGCATCAAGAACGACGGAGGCCGGGGTGTATCCGTTGTCAAGCGCCGCAGCGTACACGAAAGGCTTGAAGGACGATCCGGGCTGGCGGTAGGCCTGCGTAGCGCGGTTGAACTGCGATTCCGAATAGGAAAAACCGCCAATCATGGCCAGAACACGCCCGGTATGAGGATCCATGGCAACGAGCGAGCCCGAGACTTTCGGCAACTGACGGAGCCGGAACGCGGAAGGGTCATCGCCTTTTTGTTCAACAAAGACCACGTCTCCACGCCTGAGAACATCAGCGGGACCCTTGGCCTTGCTTCTCACGCCTTCAACATTGAGACGGAAAGCCCATTTCATGTCCTCGGCGGCAACAAATCCCTCGTCTCGTGACGCCGATATTGCGCCGGAAACTTCCTTGGCTGGCTGCAAGCCAATGGTGCTGCCCTCTTCCGCCGATTCGAGCACGACCGCCAAACGCCATTCCGGCAAGTCGGAGAAAGCCTCAACTTCGCCAAGCGGCACACCCCATTCCTCGCCCGGATCAATGGTCTTGAACGGCCCCCGATAGCCCCGAAGTTCATCATATCTGACCAAGCCATTGTGCAGGGCGCGGCGCGCCAGAATCTGAAGCCTTGGATTCAATGTGGTGCGCACCGAAAGGCCACCCTCGTAAAGGGCTGCTTCCCCGTAACGGTCGACGATCTCGCGGCGCACCTCTTCGGTGAAATATTCGGATGCAAACAGATTAGCGGTGGCGCTGCGCGGATTGACGCTGAGCGGCTGCTTCTTGGCCTCAACCGCTTCTTCGGCCGTGATGTACTTGTTTTCAAGCATCTGGTCGATCACGTAGTTGCGGCGCGACAACGCACGCTCGGTCTGACGAAAGGGATGGTAATTCGAAGGACCCTTCGGCAACGCGGCAAGATACGCCGCTTCGGAGATCGTCAGTTCGTTGACGGATTTGTCGTAGTAGGTCAGGGCCGCGCCAGCGATTCCGTAGGAATTCAGTCCGAAAAATATCTCGTTGAGATAGAGTTCGAGAATGCGGTCCTTGGAATAAGCCTGCTCAATGCGCAGGGCAAGAATTGCTTCCTTGATCTTGCGGTCGATGGTCTGATCGGATGACAGAAGGAAGTTCTTGGCAACCTGCTGGGTTATCGTCGATGCCCCGACCGGCCGCTTGCCGCTGCCAAGATTTTGGAAGTTGACGTAGATGGCACGGCCAAGGCCGTTAATGTCGATGCCCGGATGGTGATAGAAATTCTTGTCTTCCGCTGAGATAAACGCGGCCTTTACCCGATCGGGGATCGCCTGGATTGGCAGATAAAGGCGTCGCTGGCGCGCAAATTCGCCCATGAGGGAGCCGTCGTCGGCGTGAATGCGGGTGGTGACCGGCGGTTCGTACTGCGCCAGCACCTCATAATTGGGCAGATCTTTCGACACGTCGCCGATATAGACGGCAACAGCAGCGGCAACAGCCAGGAACAGCAAGGTGCCGATTCCGAAGAAGTATCCAAGCAATCGTATCATACTATCCCCATTCGCCATTTCATCTGGCGCGGCCGATCATGGCCTTACTGGCATACCCGACTGTTAGCACGGATTGTCACATTGCGAAAACTCAAACAACAACCGTATTGATCCGCCATCTTAGGCGCGCTTGTGAACAATGAATGCGGCAAAGACGTGAAGTTGCGTTTGAGAGAATGCGATGTGCGGGCGGTCATGGCGCATCAGCAGCAGGGCGCTTGTGCGAGGCTGCATAAGCTTCAATTGCGGTCACCAGAAGCTCTGCCGTGGTCTTGCGCCAATTGACGTCCGTCAACAGTTTTTCATCGTCCGGATTGGACAAATAGCCCAACTCGACAAGTACGGAGGGAACGTCCGGCGCACGCAGCACAAGAAAGCCCGCGGAGCGGTGCGGATTGTTGATGAGGCGAATCTTTCCCTGGAACTTGTCGACGACTTTGCTCGCCAGATTGATCGAGAATTTCTGTGTTTCGCGGCGCATGAGATCAATCAGAATGTCCGACACTTCAGAGTTCGTCGACTCAACAGTGAGGCCGGCGAGCGTGTCAGAGAGATTTTCGTTGCGCGCGACCGCCTGAGCCACCTCGTCCGACGCCTTTTCCGAGATGGTGTAGACGGTCGCGCCTCTCAGGCCATGCATGGAGATGGTGTCGGCGTGCACCGCAATGAAAATATCGGCCTCGTTCTGGCGGGCGATTCCCACGCGCTCGGCCAGGGGCAGGAAAACATCGGAATTGCGGGTCAGGACCACCCGCAGAGACGTGTTTGTCTTGAGCATGGCCTCAAGTTCTTGAACAAAGGCGAGCGTCACGTCTTTTTCCTGGGTGCCGGACACACCGCGTGCGCCGGTGTCGATGCCGCCATGACCGGCATCCAGCACGACAGTGAACGGGCGGTTGGGATTGGCGGCCGCCTGGCCGATCCGGTCAGCCTTTGACGCCGCCGCAGTTGCGCCCGTGCGTTCTGCCTCGCGGTCAAGCAACGAATCAAACGCAGTGGGCGTGGACATCGAAAGATCAATGACCAGTTGATAGCCATCGATGCCCTCGCTCTTTCGGACCTCAAAGACGTCCAGGGCAAACGGACCTTTCGACGCCAGAACGATGCGGGACTTTCCTTCCTGCATCAATCCGTAACGGATGTCCAAGACCAGTCCGCGGCCCATGAGCGGTTTGTCAGCAAAGGCAAACGTTGTTTCAGGAAGGTCAATGACAAGCCTGTAGGGGTTCGAGATGATCAGACGGGACAATTGAGGTTCGCGGTCAAAACGGAAAATGGCCCGCACCCGCATGTCATCGCCAGCAATTTCAGCAGACGTCGCCCGTAAAGGCAGTTGAGCCGCATCGCGGTCGGCGCCAAGGACTTCGTCAGGCATCAATGTGACAAAGCATAGTAAAATCAATAAAATACGGCAGAATTCTGAGAATTTTCGCCAAGCCTGACTTGCGAAGTTCTCATCTACCGTGCGTCCCGGCGTGGCTGACGTGGCGCTCATGAACACTGATTATGCCGTTCTTGTGTGAATTAACAAAGGGTATGGGCTCATGGTTAAGCAATTCTTTCATCGTGAGTCGTTTTTGAGAAGCATGAACTCCAATTGTATCGTCTTGCCGCCATCCGGAGAGAAGCGAGCGGTGTTCAAGGAAGCTCGCCCCGCTGTGCCGCGACAATAAGGCAAATGATATCTTGCCACTTCTGACTGTGCGGAATACAAGCGCGAATGGAAGGTTCCGGGTGAACCGGCTAATTCTCGCGCCAGACGCCGGACTGCGGCTTTTTTGCCCATCCAGCTTGCAGCAAGCGATGAAAATTGCCGGAATTGCAACATGCGGAGCTGATCCAGAGATTCTCTCGAAATCAGGATTCTGATTTTGAAGGTAATTGGCGCGTGTTTCGCGCCGGCACGTAAGTGTATTGGTTGGTCCGGTCAACGGGCTTGTTAGCAAAGGTTATTCACGCGTCGTGAACTTGAATAAGGCGACATTCCAAATGCCCCCTTACCTAAGCCGCCACACAAGCGGTCTAGGGGCACCGGCTGTTTCGCGTTCAAGGCATGTGGATCCACAAACATCCGGCAGGCAGGTTTTTTCCCCAGGTTTCGCGCGTCAAGTTCGCGCGCTGGCGATGAGCTTTGGCCCGGCCGAGGAGATTTTCCAACATGGCGAACAAAATGCTGATCGACGCTTCCCACCGGGAAGAGACACGCGTCGTCGTGGTCCGGGGCAACCGGATCGAAGAATTCGACTTTGAGTCCGAACACAAGAAACAAATCCGCGGCAATATCTACCTTGCCCGTGTGACACGGGTTGAACCGTCGTTGCAGGCCGCTTTCGTTGAATATGGCGGCAACCGGCACGGTTTTCTCGCCTTCAGCGAAATCCATCCGGATTACTATCAAATCCCTGTTGCCGACCGGCAGGCGCTGATCGAAGCTGAAGCGCGCGAAAACGCGGAAGAGGACGACGAAGAGCGTCCCGTGCGGCGCGCAAAGAAAGACGACCGCGACGGCCGCGATGGCGGCAGGCGCCGCCCGAGGCGCGAGCGGGGCGCCAAGGACGCTGAGGCCTCAAGCGACGGCGCAGAGGCCAGCCCCCGAGAAGAACCGGAGGACGCGCAAGAAGAGGCACAGGTTCTGACAGGCGCCAGCGACGAACCTGCCGGGACCCGGCATTCAAATGGCGGCGAAGACGATGATTCAACAACCATTGCGATGGCTGTGGACTCCGATGTGATCTCCGAAGACATCGACGCCAAGGACGCGCATGGAGATCGCGCGGACACGGGCAAGAAGAAATCGGATGACGCAGATGGCGACGACGACCATTCAAGCACCGAGCAGATCGACGAACAGGAAATCATTGAATCCGTTGGCGCCGGCGCCGACGATTCGATGGAGGAATTGCGCCAGGTGCGAAGGACCGCCCGGCGTCAGTACAAAATTCAGGAAGTGATCAAGCGCCGCCAGGTGCTTCTGGTCCAGGTTGTCAAGGAAGAGCGCGGCAACAAGGGTGCGGCACTGACCACCTATCTGTCGCTCGCGGGCCGCTATTCCGTCTTGATGCCCAATACCGGACGCGGCGGCGGCATTTCCCGCAAGATCACGTCAATCCAGGACCGCAAACGCCTGAAGGAAGTCGTCAAGGACCTTGATGTGCCGCAGGGCATGGGCGTTATCCTGCGAACTGCGGGCGCAAACCGGACCAAGGCGGAAATCAAGCGCGACTATGAATATCTGATGCGCATGTGGGAAACCGTGCGCACGCTGACGCTGCAATCAACCGCGCCAGCCCTTGTTTATGAGGAAGGCAGCCTCATCAAGCGATCCATCCGTGATCTCTACAACAAGGATATTTCAGAGATCCTCGTGGCCGGCGAGGATGGCTACCGCGAGGCCAAGGACTTCATGCGCATGCTCATGCCGAGCCATGCCAAGATGGTGCAGCCCTACCGCGATTCGATCCCGATTTTTGCGCGCGCAGGCATTGAGGCGCAGCTAGACCGCATGCTGCAGCCGCAGGTCACACTGAAGTCCGGCGGCTACATCATCATCAACCAGACTGAGGCGCTGGTTGCCATTGACGTCAACTCAGGCCGCTCGACCCGAGAGCATTCGATTGAGGACACGGCGCTTCAGACCAATCTGGAAGCCTCCGAAGAGGTTGCGCGCCAGCTCCGGCTTCGCGATCTGGCGGGTCTTATCGTCATCGATTTCATCGACATGGAAGAAAACCGCAATAACCGCGCGGTGGAAAAAAGGCTGAAGGACTGCCTCAAGAATGACCGCGCCCGCATCCAGGTCGGGCGGATTTCGCATTTCGGCCTCATGGAAATGTCACGCCAGCGCATCCGCACCAGCGTGCTCGAAAGCACAACGCAGGTTTGCCAGCATTGCGGCGGCGTCGGTTATGTGCGCTCCCCTTCCTCGATCGGTCTTCACATCATCCGCTCGATCGAAGAATACCTGCTGCGCGAGGCGGGGTTCGACATCACGATCCGCACACCGACAATTTCTGCACTCTACGTGCTTAACCACAAGCGCAGTTCGCTGTCCGATCTTGAGGACCGGTTTGGCCTCAACATTTCCATTGAGGCGGATGACAGTGTCGCCAGCCAGCATTTAGCCATCGACAAAGGCCCGGCGTCAACGCGCACGCCCGGTGCGCCCAAGGCGTCGCCGCTGCCGGATTTCGATGAAACGGATCC